>MVRA01000173.1 GCA_002067315.1 Methanocella sp. PtaU1.Bin125
CTCAGGCCGGGCGGCATCCTCCACTACCACGAGACCACGCCGGAAAAGCTGGTGTTCGAGCGGCCGATCCGGTACATTGCAGAAGAGGCGGCCCGACAGGGCCGTAGTGCCGAGATCGTGAACACGGTGAAGGTCAAGAAGTACTCGCCGGGCGTCTGGCACGTGGTCGTGGATGCGAAAATCGTTTGATTATGGTCGTTCCTTGAATGTCCTGTTATCTGAGGCGGTGGCCGGGCGGCCTCGAGCGTGCTGCCAGCCCGGTTTTGCCGCTTTCCCGGTCGCCTGGCATAATCGAAAGCCGAGCCTGCGCTCACCCGGTAATGTTCCCGGAGCCAGCGCCTCGGCCGCCGCCTATCCTGCCGCCATCGCCTCTTTACCCGCTTACTTCTGCGGCAGCTGTTTGAAGCAGAGATACCAGTCCACGCAGCGGTAATCTTTGCCGGCTTTTTCCACGCGCTCTCGAGCAGCGCCAGAGGAGGCAGGGGGAGGGACAATGACTTCGTCGCCCGGCCGCCAGTCAGCCGGAGTGGCGATTGCGTATTTGTCCGATGTCTGCATGGCAATCAGGAGCCGCTTGATTTCGTCGAAGTTTCTGCCGTTAGACAGGGGATAGTATAGCAAAGCCCGCATCTTCGACTCGGGGTCGACGTAAAACACGGCCCTGACGGCCTTGGTGTCGCTGGCGGTCGGCTGCAGCATCCCGTACCTTTTGGAGACGTCCATTTTCAGGTCCGCGATGACCGGGAAGTTCACCTGCATGCCTTTCATGCCCCGGTACTCGGCCTTTTCCTGGATATTGCGCAGCCACGCGATATGGCTGTGGGTGCTGTCGATCGACAGGCCGATCAGCTCGCAGTTAAGCTTCTTGAACTCGTCCTGCATCGAGGCGAAAGTGATGAACTCTGTGGTGCAGACCGGTGTAAAGTCCGCCGGATGGCTGAACAGGATCACCCATTTTCCCTTATAGTCCTCCGGGAACTTGATCGGGCCATTGGTGGTCTCCGCCTCGAAGTGCGGCGCGGTCTCGCCTATCAGCGGCATACGGCCCGCCTCAACGCTACTTACACTATTGGTCATGATACAATGTATGTTTTAACTTAAATATAAAAATATGCAATAAATTATCGCCGCCGCCTGCAGACGAGGGCTGATAAAGCCAGCGCGGTTATCGCGATAAGCGCAGCGACCCCCGGCGTTCGGGTCGGCTGCGGGGACGGCGACGGGCAGGGCCGCGGGGTCGCCGTCGGCTCCGGCGTCGGCGTGACGAGCCCGAACCGTTCAGTCACCTCGAGCGCGACCAGCTTGCCGGCGCCCGACTCGTATATCCACAGCATGCCGCTGTCATCAGCCTCGATGAAGACCGGGGCGGTGCCTTCCCCCAGCACGGCCGCGGCCCATTCGCCGCTGTCGGGCAGGAACCGGACGGCCCGGCCGTTCTTCACGTCCGTGAGCCAGACGGCGTCGTCGACGGTCGCCACCCGGGAGAGGACCGGCTTCACCCCGTCGATGGCCGGCAGATCGTACTCGGTAAAGCTAAACCGCTCCATGTCGAACATCCCCAGCTTATTCGGGGCGCTCTCGACGAACCACAGCCGGCTCCTGTTGTCGATGGCGTGGCAGAACGGGTAGGCGCCCTCGGTCGGGATGACGAACTCGGATATTTTGTCGTAGTTGTGCCAGTACACGCCCACCTTGTTCACCGCGTTCTCCACGAACCAGATGTCGCCCTTGCGGTCGAACTGGATGTCATAAATAAAAGAGTTGTAGTTATAGACGAAGTGATCGATGAACGGCTCGTCCGGGAACCGCAGGTCGTACTCGCCCACTTCCTCCTTGCAGCCGATCCACACGATGTCGCCCCGACGGACGACGCTGGTCGGCGCCATGGGCCCGGGGAAGTTGAAGTGCGCCGTGTCGTTGGTCGCCTCAGTGTATGCGCCAAACCGGTTGCCCCTGAGGTCCGCGAACCAGACGTTGCCCTGCCCGTCCACGCTCATGCCCGCGAAGCCTGCATTCTCAAAGCCTTCGAGCGCATACTGGCTGAACGTCAGGTTATCCCGCACCAGCTTGTAGAGGACAGGCGGCTCGTTCTGGATGAGCCAGACGATGCCGTTTGCATCCACGGTCATCGCGCCGATGTCCGTAGAGCCCGTCGGGAGCGGGTACTCGCAGATGATATACGGGCTTTCTGCAAGCGCCCACGGGCTGAACCCGAGCACAAAGCACAGCAATACAAGAAGCGGCCAGGGACGCATCGAGTGAAGGTTGACGCGATGATATTAATATGTTTTCTGTAAGGCGATGTGTGATCAGAAAAATTTTCAGGCGGTCCGTGTGAATGAATGAGATGCCACGTCGCTTATAATGGTTTTTCTATTTAGTTCGTCCGGTTTGCGCGCCGGTATGTGTGGAATGCCGCCTACGGCGGATCATTCGTACTACCCGCCCTCCCGCCCCTGGCGCGCAGCGCAACCAAACGGACGACACAATAAAGGGGCATTTCTCGGGCGGGCGTAGATACGGGCAGCCTGCGCTGTACACTCGGGCAGCCTGCGCTGTACACTCGGGCAGCCTGCGCTGTACACTCGGGCAGCCTGCGCTGCGGTCACACGCGCGCAGGTTTTGCCATGGTCGTGCGAACGACAATAACTCGGTCCGTTTTCATCGTCTTTGCCTGACCAGGGTATCCGGTCATACGCCGACTCCTGGCGTCTCTTATCTAATAGAGTGGCGTCTTGGGACCTCTTCTTGGACACCTGGCGCCTTGAAATAAAAAAAGTTTAGCGCCCCGGCGTCTCCTATTTTCTATAGTGGCGCCCTGGCGTCTTCTCTTAGATACTTGGCCTATTGGTTCTCTGGCTTTTAACCAAAAAACGTAGATGCCATCTGGAAGTACGTCTGCGGCACAGTCTTGAGCTCTTTGACCGCTTCCTCGATGGGCACGGGCTCGACTCTTTCTCCGCGGAGGCTGGCCATCATGGCGAACTGGCCGCACTGGATCATCTCGGCGGCCTTGCGGCCGAGCCGGGTGCCGAGGATGCGGTCGTAGGCCAGCGGCGAGCCGCCGCGTTGTGTATGGCCGAGCACGACTTCTCTGGTCTCGCAGCCGGTGCGCTTCTCGATCTCTTTGGCCAGCGTCTTGGCGACGCCGCCGAGCTTGACGTGGCCGAAGGCGTCCGTCTCCTTCGAGGCTTCCGCGACGTTGAAGTCCGAGAACTCGGCGCCCTCCGAGACCGCGATGATCGCGTAGCGGTCGCCGCGCTGGTAGCGCTTCTTGATCATATCGCAGCAGTCGTTGAGGCTGCCCTTGACCTCCGGGATGAAGATCCAGTGGGCGCTGGCGGCGGTGCCCGCGTCGGTGGCCATCCAGCCGGCGTGCCGGCCCATGATCTCGCAGACGATCACCCGGTCGTGGCTCCGCGCCGTGGTGTGCAGCCGGTCCATCGCGTCGGTGGCGATCTGCACGGCGGTCTGGTAGCCGAACGTATAGTCGGTGGCGCCCAGGTCGTTGTCGATGGTCTTGGGCACGCCCACGCAGTTCAGGCCCATCTTAGTAAGCTTGTTCGCCACGCCGAGCGTGTCCTCGCCGCCCACCGCAACTAAACAGTCGATGCCCATCTTCTTCGCGTTGTCGATGACCTTCTGCGGGCCGCCCTCGACCTTGAACGGGTTGGTCCGCGACGTCTTTAATATCGTACCGCCCCGCGGCAGGATCTCTTCCACGTCGTGCCGGGTCAGCGGCGCCGCGTCGGCGTTCAGCATGCCCTTCCAGCCGTACCTGACGCCGAGCACTTCCCAGCCGTAGCCGGTGGCCTGGTAGACCACGGCGCGGATGACGGCGTTCAGCCCGGGGCAGTCGCCGCCGCCGGTCAGGATTCCGATCTTTTTTACCTCAGTCATGACTGTACCTCATGCTTTGCCGGAGCTGCCGAACAGCTGCATCTTGCTCTTCGCCACGGCCTTCATGGACTCCTCGGCCGGGCCGAACAGCTTGCGCGGGTCGAACTCCTCCGGCTTCTCGGCGAGCACCTGCCGGATCGCCGCGGTCAGCGCCAGACGGATGTCGGTGTCGATGTTGATCTTCGCGACGCCCAGGCTGATCGCCTGCTTGATCGCGTCGTTGGGCACGCCGGCCGCGCCGGGCAGCTTCGCCCCGTACTTCGCGGCCTTGTCCAGCACTTCCTTCGGGACGCCGGAGGCGCCGTGGAGCACGATCGGGATGTTGACCAGCTTCTCGATCTTCGCCAGCCGCTCGAAGTCCAGGTTCGCCTCGCCCTTGAACTTGAAAGCCCCGTGCGAGGTGCCGATCGCCACGGCCAGCGCGTCCACGCCGGTCCGCTCGACGAAGATCTTCGCCTCCTCCGGGTTGGTGAAGATCGCGTCCTTCTCGGAGACCGAGACGTGGCCCTCGACGCCCGCCAGCTTGCCCAGCTCGGCCTCGACCGAGACGCCGGCCGCGTGCGCGAACTCGACGATCTTCTTCGTCATGGCGACGTTCTCCTCGAACGGCAGCTTGGAGCCGTCGTACATGACCGACGACCAGCCGTAGCGGATGCACTGCACGCAGTCCTTAAAATCCGTGCCGTGGTCCAGGTGGAGCACGGTGGGCACGCCGGACTTATCGGCTGTGACCCGCGCGATCTCATAGATGTACTCGATGCCCGCGTACTTGATCGCGCTCGGCGATACGGCCAGGATGACGGGCGACCGTTCCTCTTTTGCCGCCCCGCCGATCGCCTTGGCGATCTCCATGTCGTTGATGTTGAAGGCGCCGACGGCGTAGTGTTCCGCCTTCGCCTTGTCCAGCACTTCTTTCAGCGTCCTGAAAATCATGATGTAATCTCCCGTATGAATATTAATATGCCATGTATTTAGAGCATGCGGCTGTAAATAAGGCCTCTTTGCCGGACGGGCAGATGTTCCCGGCGCTTATGCTGCACCGGGCGGCCATGCTACGTTCCGTAATAGCGTTTTCATGGTGATAATGACGCGGCATCATACTCGCGATGCCGTCATCGTACTCGCGATGTCCCGGGATCGTGTACTCGACGGCCTGCGTCGTGCACGCGATGGCCCGGCATCATGAAGACATGCCCGGTCCATCGGCTAAACAGCTGGGCAAATATTCGTTTGTAACGTTTAACAGGCGGTTAAAGATCGTTTTTTCCGGCCGATAACGGACATTTGGCCCCTGACGTTGCCACGGAGCGTAATATTTGCTACGGCTGCCATATCGGTGCCCGGGACGGCGACTGTGGCCCAATCCCCTTCATATATACGGCGCTTGAAGTCTTATTCGGCAGATATCGGCGGTATTCTCAAACAGGCGGTAGATTCCGCGCCGCATACCCCGGGCCCTGATTATTATATCCGGATGGCCTGCAAATCGCAAAATATATAACGGAAATGCGGGTATCTACCACAGGTACACTACAATGAAGGCAGTATTAGGCTTGGAAGATGGCACCTATGTTGTGGGAGAAGGCTTCGGCAAAAAGGGCGTGACGTGCGGCGAACTCGTGTTCGCGACACCATACACCGGCTACGAAGAGGCCCTGACTGATCCTTCCTACAAAGGCCAGGTACTGCTTTTTACCTATCCGCTCATAGGTAACTACGGCGTAAACGCTGACAATTTTCAGTCCTCCGGCATCAAGGCGGAGGCCATGGTCATCCGCGAGCGGTGCGACCATCCTTCTCATAACCTGTCCAGGCGCTCGCTGGACCAGTTCTTATCGGACGAGAACATTTCCGGCATCTCGGACGTCGACACCCGCATGCTGACCATCAAGACGCGCCGCTACGGCACGATGCGCTCGGCACTCATCACGGACAGTGAAGACGGCGAGCTTGCCTGCAAGCTCGCCAGGGAATGGCAGTTCCCGAGGGACATCATAGACCGCGTCACCTGCAAGTCCTCGTACGAGATCAAAGGCGAGGGCCCCCGCATCGTGGTCATGGACTTCGGGGTGAAGCGGAAGATCCTCGACAACCTGGTCCGCAGGGACGTGCACGTGATCGTCGTCCCGGCGCACACCAGCCCGGCGCGGATCATGGACTACAAGCCTGACGCGATACTGCTCTCCAACGGCCCGGGCGACCCGCAGGACGCGGTCAACGGCATCGAGGTCACCCGGAAGCTGGCAGGGCAACTACCAATATTCGGCATCTGCCTCGGCCACCAGATCGCCTCGCTGGCGCTCGGGGCGAAGACCTACAAGCTGAAGTTCGGCCACCGTGGCGCGAACCAGCCGGTCATCGACCGCGAGACGGGCAAGGTCTACATCACCAGCCAGAACCACGGCTACGCGGTGGACCCGGAGAGCGTGGACGGCACCGGCATCACCATCACTCAGTCTAACGCCAACGACAATACGGTCGAGGCCATGAAGAACGACGAGCTGGGTCTCTACAGCGTCCAGTACCATCCCGAGGCCAGCCCCGGCCCGCGGGATACCAACTGGTTCTTCGATACCGTCGTGAAGAGGATCGGTGAGTGGCATGCCTAAACGGGCAGACATAAAAAAGGTACTTCTCATAGGATCGGGACCGATCCTGATCGGGCAGGCGGCCGAGTTCGACTTTTCGGGCAGCCAGGCGTGCCGGAGCCTCCGCGAGGAGGGCATCCAGGTCGTGCTGGTCAACTCCAACCCGGCGACCATCATGACCGACCCGGAGATGGCCGACGCGGTCTACGTCGAGCCGCTGACGCCCCAGGTGGTCGCGCAGATCATCGAAAAGGAGCGCCCCGACGGCATCATCGCCGGGCTGGGCGGCCAGACCGGGCTCAACATTACGAGCGAGCTGGCCGAGATGGGCGTGCTGGAGAGGTTTAACGTCAAGCTGCTCGGCACCCCGCTGAAAGCGATCTACGACACGGAGGACAGGGATCTGTTCCGGCGGGCCATGGAGGCCATCGGCGAGAAGGTGCCCCGTTCCGTCGCCTGTCACACCGTCCAGGAAGCGGTCGACGTCATCAAGAAGCTCGGCCTGCCGCTGATCATCCGTTCGGCGTTCACGCTCGGCGGCACCGGCAGCGGCGTGGCCCACACCGAAGAGGAAGTGCGGCAGATCGCCGAGATCGGCCTCAAGCGATCGCGCATCCACCAGATCCTGGTCGAGGAGAGCATCCTGGGCTGGAAGGAGTTCGAGTACGAGGTGATGAGGGACGCGAGCGACACGTGCATCACCATCTGTAACATGGAGAACATCGACCCGATGGGCATCCACACGGGCGAGTCGATCGTCGTGACGCCGTCCCAGACGCTGTCGGACGTCGACCACCAGACGCTGCGCTCCGCGGCGATCAAGATCATCCGGTCGCTCGGCATCGAGGGCGGGTGCAACATCCAGTTCGCCTGGCGGGAGGGCGAATACCGCGTCGTCGAGGTCAACCCGAGGGTATCGCGCTCCTCCGCGCTCGCCAGCAAGGCGACCGGGTACCCGATCGCCCGCATCGCGGCGAAGATCGCCATCGGCCTGCGGCTGGACGAGATCCGGAACAAGGTGACCATGGAGACTCCGGCCTCCTTCGAGCCGACCATCGACTACGTGGTCGTCAAGATCCCGCGGTGGCCATTCGACAAGTTCAAGTCCGCCGATAAGCACATCACCACGTCCATGAAGTCTACCGGCGAGGTCATGGCGATAGGACGCACGTACGAGGAAGCCCTCCAGAAGGCGCTGAACTCGCTCGACATCAGCGAGTTCTGGGGCTACGGCGGCTGGTCGAAGGACGAGATGGCCGACCTGCTGAAAAAGCCGACCCACGAGCGCATGTTCGTCATCTACAAGGCACTGACGACGGGCGCGTTTACGGTCGACGAGATCAGCAAGCTATCGAGCATCGACCCGTGGTTCATCGTCAAGATCAAGAACATCGTGGACATGGCCGAGAAGCTCAAGAGCTGCGAGCTTAACCGCGAGAACATGCTCAAGGCGAAGCGCATGGGCTTTACCGACGAGTGGATAGCCGAGCTGCGCGGCGTCACGCCCGAGGAGATCGGGGACGCGAGGAGGGCGCTGCGGGTGATTCCCACCTTTAAGATGGTCGACACCTGCGCCGCCGAGTTCGCGGCGCAGACGCCCTACTATTACTCCACCTACGAGGACGAGTGCGAACTTCAGCCTTCCGACAGGAAGAAGGTACTGATCATCGGCGCCGGGCCCATCCGCATCGGCCAGGGCATCGAGTTCGACTACTGCACCGTACACGCGGTGCAGGCGCTGCGGGAGTCGGGCATCGAGGCGCACATCATCAACAACAACCCGGAGACCGTGTCGACCGACTTCGACACGTCGGACAAGCTGTTCTTCGAGCCGATCACGCTCGAGCACGTGATGAACATCATCGAAAAAGAGCGCCCCTATGGCGTCATGGTCCAGTTCGGCGGGCAGACGTCCGTCAACATGGCCATCCCGCTGCAGATGGAGCTCACCCGCCGCAAGGACATCGACACCGTGATCATCGGTACCAGCCCTGACGACATGAACATCGCCGAGGACCGGGACCTCTGGAGCCGCATGATGAAGGAGATGGAGATCCTCCAGCCGGAAAGCGGCATCGCTTACTCGCAGGAAGAGGCGAAGACGGTCGCGAACCGGATCGGCTATCCCATCCTGGTGCGCCCGTCCTACGTGCTGGGCGGCCGGGCGATGGAGGTCGTCTACGACGACGCCGACCTCGAGCGGTACATGACCGAGGCGGTCAAAGTGTCGCGCAAGCACCCGGTGCTCATCGACGACTTTTTGGAGAACGCGGTCGAGATCGACGTCGACGCGGTGAGCGACGGGAAGGACGTACTGATCGGCGCCATCATGGAGCACATCGAGGAGGCCGGCATCCACTCGGGCGACTCGGCCTGCGTCATCCCGCCACAGTCATTGTCTCCCGCCGTGCAGGACGAGGTGCGGAAAATCGTGCAGAAGATCGCTTTGAAGCTCAAGGTGATCGGCTGCGTGAACCTGCAGATGGCCTACAAGAGCCGGAACGTCTACGTCCTCGAGGCCAACCCGCGGTCGTCGCGGACCATACCGTTTGTCAGCAAGGCGACGGGCGTGCCCCTGGCGAAGATCGCCGCGAAGGCGATCATCGGCTACTCGCTCAAGGAGATGGGCTACACCGAGGAGCCGCAGCCGAAGCACGTCTCGGTCAAGGAGGTCGTGCTGCCGTTCGACAAGCTGCCGGGCGCCGACCCGATCCTGGGGCCGGAGATGAAGTCGACCGGCGAGGTCATGGGCATCGACGTGGACTTCGGCCGGGCATACTTCAAGGCCGAGCTGTCTGCGTTCAACTCACTGCCGCAGGAAGGCACTGTCTTCATTTCCGTCAGGGACGAGGACAAGCCGGAGATCGTCCGTATCGCCCGGGTCCTCCGGGACAACGGGCTGGAGCTCATCGGCACCGAGGGCACGAAGACGTACCTCGAAGAGCGGGGCATCCCCGTCGGGCTGATGAGCAAGATCTACGAGGGCAGCCCGAACGTCACCGATCTCATGCGCGAGGGCCGGGTCTCGCTGATCATCAATACCCCGACGTCCAAGATGGGCCGCAAGGACGGCGCGACCATCAGGCGGGCGGCCGTCGACTACGAGGTGCCGTATGTCACCACGATCCAGGCGGCCCGGGCATCGGCCGACGCTATCAACGCCATGGGAAAGCGGAAGATCGCCATCCGGTCGCTCAACGAGTACCTCGCGCTGGATAAAAAAACGGTAGCGCCACTCGCAGAGCAGCCCCCCCGAGATGACAAAGGATTTGTATAACCTGCGACTATTCTACATCTTGGGCCGCAATCATGCGGCAGGGGTATTATCGAATATGGACATGATGCGTATTCCATTTGCGACTGTACTGTTCGTGGGATCGGTTGGGCTGCTGTACACCTTGTGGAAGCCCGAGCAGTTTACGTTCTTCGCCGGTCTCGACAGCGTCACCAGCGGCATCATCGCGGTCGCATGCATCGTGTGCCTGGTCTACTCGTTCAT
>MVRA01000174.1 GCA_002067315.1 Methanocella sp. PtaU1.Bin125
ATTTCCAGCGGGTCAGGATCTCTTCCCGGTCGAACAGGTCGCCGCCTATCTTGATGACGGCGATGTCCGCGATCAACGCGATTGCACAAACAATCAGCATGATCGTCTCGTTGATGAAGATCAGGCCGAACATCTGGCCCATGAAGATCGCCATGATGGGCAGGATGAAGATGACGCTGATCTGCTGCGCAGTGCGGGGGTCGTTGACGCGGGACGAGATGATGATCGTGAACATCACGCCGAGGAACGCCACCAGCGGGCCCAGCACGAAAAGGCCGATCAGCCAGGTCATGTCGGGGACGAGGATCCGGTGGACTATATTAAACGTGAGCACATATACCAGCACCGCAAAAATGGCCGACGCTATCCAGGTGGCGACGAGCGCGGGAATCAGTGCGGCAAGCGCCTTCCCGGCCATAATATCCTCCACGGAGATCGGCGCCGCCAGCAGCGGCTCCAGCGTCCTGTTCTTCTTCTCGCCCACGATGCTGTAAGAGGAGATGATCGTCGGCAGCATCGCCGGCAATATCATGAAGAACGGCAGAATGGCGCTGACCATGAAGACGATATAGGCCTCCTGTACGCCCATGTTCTCGGCGCCTGGCAGGTTCTTGATCAGCTCCTGCGTCTCGTTGCCCGCCAGCTCTTCCGGCGAAAGCATCCCGGGGAGGATCATGGCCACGGGTATGACGACTGCAAAGAGCAGCGGCATCAGCAGGATGGTGGACAGGACCATCTTATTCTTCATGATCTCGTCGAACTCTTTCTCGATGATCAGCCTGATCTTTTTCGCGTTCATCTGCTCTCCCCCATGACCTTGAAATATACCTCTTCGAGGCTGCGGCTGCTCTCGGTGATGAACTGCACGTCCGCCCCGGCCCTGACCAGGGCCCGGACGAGCTCCGGGTTGTCCTGCTCCGGCGAGTTGACGTTGAGCGTCAGGGTGCTGTCGAACTGCTCCACGTTCCGGACGAAGGGCAGCGCCCTGACCGCCTCGGCAGCCGCCGCGCTGGCCTTTCGCAGCTGGATCTTGATCTGCCGCCCGTACAATTCGCCCTTCAGGCGCGACGGGGCGTCCACGCTGAGCAGGCGTCCGCTGAATATGCCGATCCGGTCGCACAGCCGGTCCGCCTCGTCCAGGTTATGGGTGCAGATAAAGATCGTGTGGCCTTCCTTCTTCAGCTCCAGGATGAAGTCGCGCACCAGCCGGGCCGCCTCCGGGTCGAGGCCGGACGTCGGCTCGTCCAGGAAGAGCACCTTCGGGTCGTGTAAGAGCGATCGCGCGATCGCCATCTTCTGCCGCATGCCCTTGGAAAAGCTGCCGACCGGCTCGTCCTTCTTTTGCCAGAGTCCCAGCAGTTTCAGGTAGTGCTCGATCTGGCTGCCGAGACGGGGCTCTTCCACGTCGTACAGGCGCCCATAGAACCGGAGGTTCTTGTAGGCGCTCAGCGTGTCATACATGCCCGGCGTCTCCGTGAGCAGGCCCACCCGGCTCCGGATCTGCATGGCCTCCTTCGGCTTGCTGACGTCCAGCCCGTCCACTAGCGCCGTGCCGCCGCTGGGCTCGATGAGGCACGTCAGCATGCGCACTGTCGTCGTTTTTCCCGCGCCGTTGGGGCCGAGGAAGCCGAAGACCTCACCCGCCTTCACCGACAGGCTCAGGTCCCTGACCACCGACGTCTTCCCGAAGGAACGGGACAGGTTTTTAGTCTCAATCAAAGCGAATCACCTGCAGGCCGCTGACAGAATGCCCTTGCGCGCCCGGTAGCGCTTTAATATGCGCTGAACTATCATACTTTTTGTGGTTGCCCGACCGGCCTCAGGGTCCCGGCACGGCCGGCCCTGGCGGCCTAAACTGCGGCAGCCGTTGCCTTTTTCTGCCCATGGAAAGATAGATATAACCTAAAAGCTATTACTCTATAAGTTTTGACCCCCGGGAGGAGGTTATCGTATGAAGTTCAACAATGTAGAGATCGATGAAACGTACGCGGAAGCGTTCGGAATCCAGGTATCGCGCGTGCTCATCACCGCGGTGACCGAGTACTACGCGAAGATCGCTGCTGTCGAGGCCACCGGCTTCGGCACGTCGGTCATCGGCTGCCCGGCCGAGGCAGGCATCGACTGCTTCGTCCCCGCCGATAAGACCCCGGACGGCAGGCCCGGCTATGCCATCATGATCTGCCACCCCAGCAAGGACAAGCTCAAGGAGCAGCTCATCGAGCGCATCGGCGAGTGCATTCTGACCGCCCCGACCACCGCGGTCTTCAACTGGCTGCCCTACGAGAAGATGGAGGACAAGACCCAGGAGAAGCGGCTGGACGTCAAGCTCCACTTCTTCGGCGACAAGTTCGAGACCCAGACCGAAGTCGGCGGCCGGAAGGTATGGGCCATCCCCATCATGGAGGGCGACTTCATCTGTGAGGAGGAGTACGGCTACAAGAAGGGTGTCGCAGGCGGCAACTTCTTCGTCATGGGCGAGACCCAGGGCAGCGCCCTGCTGGGCGCACAGGCCGCCGTCGATGCCATCGCGCACGTCGAGGGCTGCATCACCCCGTTCCCCGGCGGCATCGTCGCCTCGGGCAGCAAGGTCGGCTCCCGGTACAAGTTCATGAAGGCGTCGACCAACGAGAAGATGGCCCCGACCCTGAAGGACAAGGTAGAGTCTCAGCTCCCTGCCAACGTGAAGGCCGCCTACGAGGTCGTCATCGACGGCGTCGACGAGGCCACCATCGCGAAGGCCATGACCGCCGGCATCAAGGCCGCCTGTAAGGTCCCGGGCGTCGTCAAGATCTCCGCGGGCAACTACGGCGGCAAGCTCGGGCCCTTCAAGTTCGAGCTCGTGAAGCTGTTACAGTAAATCCTCAACCGTATCGGTCAGGATGAAATCCTGACCTTTCTTATTTTTATATGGAATATAGTTGCACATTTATAATCTCATAATAGAAAGCTTGATTATTCTATAGGGTGTAGAAACAATCTATAGGGGTATATATGCCAGGTAAGTGTGGGGTCAGAGTCCGAACTATGAAAGTCTTCCAGACTCTCATTGTCTTTATATTATTTATTATCGCGATTGTATGTATGTTGCCTGTGGCGTCGGCTGAAACGATCACGGTCGGCCCGGACTGGTTTGATGTCGATTATTATAATTTACAGGATGCTATCGATGCGGCGGGTCAGTGGGACGTCATCGAGGTCTACTGGGATTATGACACGAGCCCCTACGATGTCGGGACTCAAATCATCGTCGATAAGCAGGTCCGCATCACGGGGATAGACACAGGCGCAGGCCTTCCGGAAATTTCTGCGGACTACGGCGCAATGATCATCGACTCCAACGACGTGTTAATCGAGGGGCTGTTCTTCGGATACACCGAAGGCACCGCGGTCCGGGTTAACTCCCGGGATAACGTCACTATCCGGGATTGTGAGATACGGATGTGTGGTACCGGCATATCCGCCACGGGTAGTGATATCGAGATTACCGGCTGCGAGTTCTACTATACGGGGGAAGCTTCCATCGATATCGATACCGTCCAGGGCTGTACCGTCTCGTCGGCCATCATCGATAGCGTCGAGAGCAATCCCCTGTACGGCATCCGCGTTAGCAATTCTTCAGGCATTGTCATTTCCGGCTCTTCGATCGAAGGCGGCTATTATTATTACTACGGCTATGGCCTCTACGCTTACGATATAGTTGGCGCCATCGATGATATCGAGTACATCGGAATCATGATCGAAGAGTCCGACAGCGTGCTGGTCGAAGGTTGCGATATCGGCGTATTCAATGCGGGGGTCGGCATTTCCGGGTCGAACGATGTCAACGTTAGCTATACGTCCATATCGGACTGCTACACCAACGGCATCGTCATGAACGATTCGCAGCAGGTCGACGTCACCTGGTGCGACATCTCCTATATGGCCCAGCAATACTTCGTGGCTTACGATATCGGCATGCTAAGCGCGACGGAGGATATCGGCAACTCCGGGGTCATGATCGAAAACGCCGGGTACGTCGACGTCGATTCGTGTACGATATCCGGTTTCGACTGCGGCGTTTGCATATCTCTCTCAGAAGAAATCTACGCGACTGATCTGGAAATTTCCAACAGCTACTATTATGGTGTTATAGTCAACGCTTCGCAGTACGTTTCCGTCGTCGGGTGCGGCGTTACCTACGAGGAAATGTATGTCAACTCCCCCCAGGATATCAGCCTGCTTGGCATCAGCGAAGAAATCCCTAACGCCGGCGTCATCGTCGAAGACTCCGACTACGTCGTCATCGACGATTTCTATACCGATGGCTCCTACTGCGGTGCCTGCATCAATAATTCGGACTACGTTAGCCTCTACGATTCTTACATATATAATAGCTACAGCTACGGTCTCATACTGGAAAACGCACGGCAGGCCCGGATCACGGGATGCGAGATCGAGGGCTCCGGGGATTATAACGTCTATGTCACCGGCGACTGTACCGGCAGTGTCCTGTACCAGAACTATTTCAGCTACGGTGAGGTCGGTGGCAATGCCTACGTCGACGGCCCGAATACGGGCGTGCGCTGGAACTCGACGGAACCCGTTTCATACTCATATAACGAAGATGATTATACTGGATATAACGGTAACTTCTGGCTCCAGTACGGCGAAGTGAACCTGTACGACGGATTCGACGATAACCGGGATGGCGTCGGCGATACCCCGTACAGCCCGACGGACGGAGTCACTGACTATTATCCGCTGGTATGGGAGTCCCGGCAGCATATCTATCTGTACTTCGAGACGCCGGAGACGGTCGTCTATGAAGGCGATATGGGCGTGCCCGTGTACATCCGCCGGTCCGGGAATCTTTATGATTACACGTCCTTAATGGTCGAACTCCCGGAAGGTACGGCCTATTACTGGGACGATTATGTGGCTTCTCCGAACCTCGCTGAAGGTAACTGGCTGAGCTTCGGTCAGGGTGAAGCGTCGATAGTGCTATATATAGACGCTCTCCCTGACGTGCCTGTCGAGCCGGACGAATGGGTCAACTTTACTATCGCCATGCCATCGCCCGGGCCAGAGTATGTCATCAACCAGTCGAAGCATAACATTACCATACTGGATGCCTCGGAGTATCCCTCGGTGGACATTACGACTGAGAACCTGACGGCCAACGAAGGGGGCGCCGTCGTCCGGGTGACCGTCGCCCGGTCCGGCGCAGCCAACGCGTCCGTCGACGTCGGCTTCTCGCTGTCCGGTACCGGGACCCCGGGCGCGGACTATACGTATGAGCCCGCTTCCCTGCACTTCGCACGTGGGGAGCGGTACAAGACGATCAACTTTACGTTGCGCACCGACAGCGCCGTGGAAGGTGACGAAACGATTGTCATCAGCCTAAACAGCATAACTGGCGCCGATCCTGGCGAAAGGACTGTCTCCCGGGTCACCATCCGCGATATGAGCCAGGCTAACCCGACCCCGACGCCGACCCCGACGCCGACGCCGACCCCGACGCCGACCCCGACGCCGACACCTACGCCTGTGCCGGGGCCCGCGAAGCCTTCGTTCGGGTTCTATAGCCCGGAGGGTTCGGGCGACGAGGGCACGTTTGCCTATATCGTCATTACCCGATCGGGCGACCTCGGCCTTGCCTGCGATGTCACCTTTGATGTCACGAGCGGCACGGCCGGGTACGGCCTCGATTTCACGTGCTCCCCGTCGCCAGGCACGATTCATTTTGCGCCCGGCGATACTTCGGCGGTCGTCAGGGTGAGGTTACTCGAGGATACCGTCGACGAAGGGACTGAGACCGCGATCTTCTCGATCACCGGGGCCAGCGGGGCCCTTGTAGGTATTCCCTCGTCCTTCCTGCTGAACATCGTCGATACGACCAACACGCCGGTCATCGCGTTCTATGAGCCCGTCGTGTATGCCGACGAAGGGACTGAAGTCGAGGTCGTCATCCAGCGCGTCGGGCCCAGGGACGGGTCGGCGGACGTGCTGCTCTCCGTCGAGAACGGCACTGCCGTCTACGGGAAAGACTTCGACTGCTCTCCGGCGCCCGGCCGGATAAGTTTCGGGCCCGGCGAGTCGCTAAAGACGATCAGGCTAGGCCTGGCCCGTGATACGCGGGCCAGCGGGGACCTCTCTGCAAAGCTTGTGCTGTCCGACCCGCACGGGGCAGGCATCGGCAACATATCGAATTTCATGCTATACATCGGCGACCTCGAATCCGAGGGCATCGCCCCTGTCCCGGGCAACACGACCACCGTCGTGGTCCAGGTGCCGATCACGGAAGTCGTCCCGGGTAACTTCTTTGGCTTCCTGGCGGCAGGCGTGATCGCACTGACCGGGTACGCCATGGTACGTACGGGGTACCGCCGCCGGGAGGGACCGAAATGACGCCCCGGATACCCGGAATCCGCGCCGTCAGGCCCGGCGTATCTGTCGCCATCAAGGCCTGTCTGGCCGCCCTGACGATGTTGATGGTCCTGCTATCCGCGGCCCCTGTGATAGCCGCCGAGTCGCCAGTCACCTACGTCATCGATACCGACGGCATCCGGAGCCAGTTCAGTACCGGCATATATGACGGCTATGTCATCATCGGCAACGCGTCCCAGATCATCCTGGAAGACCCGTTGCTGGTGATCGGCTCCGGTATCGACAATTACGAGCGGAACGGCATCGAGAGCACGCTCAAGTACAACTATTTCCGGCCCCAGTATATCCTGAACGATACTGAGCGTCAGTTTCTCGGCCGGAACCTGACGGACTTTAACCTCGTCCTCATCGGAGGGCCGGAGCATAACGCGTACACGAAATATCTGATCGAGACCGGCTACCTGACGTATAAGACCACGGATCGGAGAATGCCGGCGGTCATCATGGAAGTCCAGAGTACGACCCCGGGTAACAAAGTGCTGGTGGTCGGGGACGCGGCCGGGTACAAGTACCACAAGCAGGACCTCCCGCTGAACGGCATCATACCGGAGGAATACGCCCCGATCGCAGCCGTCACGGCAGGAGCGGGCATCGGTATCATCGGCCTCTTCCTGGGCAAGATATTGAGCTTCATTAATAGTTTCCTGCCGCTGGATACGGTCAGCGGGTTCGCCGAGGGCTATGTGAAGTCACATATCAAGACGTGGCTGCAGCGCAAGGAGTCACGGGTCCGTAAAGTCAAGGCCAGCGAAGGTGCGGCGCTGTTTGCCGGGTTTACTTCCCGGGAGTTCGCGGTGATGGCCGCTTCGGTCGTGCTCCTCGGTTTCGCATACCTCGTAGCGAAGGATATCGACCTGTTCCGGCTGGACATGATCGTCATTTACCTGTTCGTCGCCGGCGTCGCGACCGTGATGCACGACACCACCCACCGGTATATCGCGTGGAAGTACAAGGCGGTATCGGAGTATAAGTTCTGGGGGGTGGGCACGATCGCCATGTACGCCACGTCGTGGCTGTTCGGCCTCGTCTACGCTCTGCCCGCCCGGACGATCATCAACGGCGCGGATAAGCTGACGAAGCAACAGCAGGCGATGGTGTACCTCGCCGGCCCGGCGGTCAGCATGGTGCTCGCCATCGTATTCCTGATACTGATGTTTATGGGCGGAACCTTTAAGACGATCGGCCTGATCGGCTGCTCGATGAACATCCTGTCGGCCGCCTACAGCCTGATGCCCTTCGATCCGATGGACGGGAACAAGGTATACAAGTATAAAAAGTACCTGTGGGGGCTCATCTTCGTGCCGTTGATCGTGGCCTATCTGCTCCTCACCATGTACGTGATATAGGCAAAATAAAGTGATGCACTGGCGATCGTGCAGGCCGGGTAGCGTGACAGGCCCGGCCCTGTCCCTCGCGTACGCGCGACGCCGCCCCGCGACATCCCGGACAATCAAGAATTTTTCAGCAATGACTGTAATCTCATAAAAACACCCCCTTAGTCCTCCCCACCTCCTTAGTCCTCCGATTTAAAAAAATCTCCTTAACCTCTATGTCCTCGATTACCTCTTCTCCATCGTCTCCGTTCCCTTCTTACTCTACGGAGTACAGAATCCTGCCACGCAGATGCATGTGAAATGATCTATTCATCAAACGTAGGGGTCGGGGAGGTTTACGAGGCCGTGGAGAAGAGGTAATCGAGGACAGGGAGGTAAGGGAGAAACGGGAAAACGGAGGACTAAGGAGGTAGGGAGGACTAAGGAGGATTTGTTGGATATTTAATGGTTTTAAAGGGGGACGTTTTGACTGTAAAACCGGCAGGCTGGAGGCGTGACAATCCATGCCTCGCCCCATTCGGCCGTGTTTGACCCGGGCGGGAGTCGCTCGTATGAACGGCCACCCCCTGTTCTCCCCTGGCTAGTGATCAACCTTTCAGGAACGGCCATTATAGCGTTAGCTTTCCTGCAAGGTCAGCGCGTTCGTCGGGCATTCGTCCACAGCCTGCTGGCAGTCGCACTGTGCGCATCCGTTCTCATCGATGACGTGTGCCTTCTCGTCATCGTCCCACCCGAAGACGGCGGGGCACAGCTCGATACAGTTGCCGCAGGAGATGCAGAGTTCCTTATCGATAACCGGTTTAGCCATACCACTCGCTACAGCGTATGGCCTCACCCGTATTAATGGTAGTGGCCGGTCGCTTACTGCTGGGCTTCCGCCGCCGCGCTGCCGCCCGGCCCTTCCTCGATCGTGATAGCGTTGGTCGGGCACGAGTCAGCCGCTTCCTCGCAGCTCGGGCACTTCGTGCCGCAGCCGTTCGGGTCGATGACTTCCGCCTTGCCGTCCTCGTCCCAGTTGAAGACTTCCGGGCAGAGGTCGACACAGTTGCCGCAGGAGATACATTCCTCTTTATTCACTACCGGGATCACCATAATGTTCACTTAACGAAGCTTGAAAGTCTCTGTATTTAAAATGTGTCAAAATTCTGGACACCGGACACGGATGGCACTCAGGGCACGGAGTGTACGGTTGGCTTTATGATCTCCGCGAGCCTCCGCGAGCTTCTAATATTAATATAAAAAGTATATTAATGATTGTTAATGATAGCAGATTACAGTTAATTGAAACTTATCGGGGCAATCACATGAAAGACGAACACGTCTGGGAAGCGATGGGCAAGGCCCGCGTCGTCGTCAGGGATGGCAGGGTCGAGGAGGTCGGGGAGCCGCAGCTCAAGTACTGCCCGATCTTCGACAAGTTCCGGGGCATCAGGGAGCTGACCTGCGAGGCCATCCGGGAGAACATGCAGTTCAGGATCGACGACTTCGGCATGTGCCGCGCCGACCGGAAGCTGCGGATGCGGGACTACCTCTCCTTCGGCATCTCGGAAATCATGCACACCGCCATGGAAAAGGGGATGATCGACGCGGCGGTCATCGTGTGCGAGGGCTGCGGGACCGTCGTCATCGACGAGCCCGCGATGGTTCAGGGCATCGGCGGCCGGGTCTCCGGGCTGGTCAGCACCACGCCGATCCCGGAACTGATCAGGCGCGTCGGCACCGGGAAAGTCCTGGACCCGGAAACGGCCCGCATCGACCCGGTGGCCGGGGCCGAGAAGGCCATCGGCATGGGCTACAAAAACATCGCCGTCTCCACCGCCAGCGCGTCGGACGCGAAGAAGCTCAAGGCCCTGGAGAATGCCCACAAGGGCGTGAACGTCTACGTCTTCGTCGTCCACACCTCCGGCATGACCCGCCAGGACGCCGAGGACGTCTACTCGAACGCCGACGTCGCCACGGGCTGCGCCTCGAAGGGCATCCGCGACGTCGGAAAAGAGCGACAGAGCTACTACGTCGGCGAGTCCGTGCCCATCTTCGGCATTACCGGGCGCGGCCGGCACTTCATTGACGAACGCATCGCGGCGATCGGAAAAAAGGCCGAACGCAAGCCCGGCGCGAAACAGCCCGACCGGCTTTTCTAGGGGCGCCAGCCGCCGGGGCATTGACGGGCTGCGTTTTGTCCATGCGGTTGCGCGCACGCGCGCGAGGCCGACCGGCCAGCAACGAAAGCCTCGACCGCAGATTCATCGTCTATGCCTGTCCATGGCCCCGGTCATCCGCCGGCTACTGGCGTTCTTCGGGGCGCATAAGAGTTTTATCGTCCCTGGTTGTAGATCATATCGATGCCTGAGAAGCCCCTCGAACTCGACGTGGTACGCCATCATGTCTTGCGCCGGCAGCACCTGGCCGGTAGCACGGCGCCGGTCAGCCTGGTGCAGGTCGCGAGGGACGTCGGCGGCCTGCACTCGACGATGCCGGCAACGCCATATCTCTCACTGTTTTCCAGGGTGCCGGGGTTTAGCCGTGATCAGCTGGACGAGGAGCTGTACGTGAAGAAGAGCCTGATTCGCATGCGGTGCGTCAGGAATACGCTGTACGTCCTTCCCCGGACGATGGTGCCGGCGGCATTTACGGCCACGAAACGGCTCACGGTCCCGAATTCGGAGCGTTTCTGCAAGTACCGGGGCGTCGACGAGGCCGAGTATAAGCGCGCGGCGCCGCTGATCGTCGACCTGGTCAGGGGCGGCGGGAAGACGACGGCCGAGATCAAGGCTGCGCTGGAGCCTTCGACCAGCATCCCGGCCATGCTGATACTGATGTGCGACCGGGGCGTGCTGGCCCGGGGAAAGCCGCCGAACTGGCGATCGAACGCCTACCGTTATCATCTGTTCAGCGAATATTACCCCGGAGTGAAGCTGGACCGACCGGACGAGGCGGAAGCTACCCGGCAGTTGATCTCCATGTACGTGGCGGCGTTCGGGCCGGTCACGGCCGGAGACATCGCCTGGTGGACGGGCCTGGGCAAGAAGACGGTGACCGACGTGCTCGCGCAGTTGCCCGTAGCCTATTGTGCCATCGCTGGCCTGGACGGCGAGTTCGTCATGCTGCGCCGGGAGACGAAGTGGCTCGCCGGTCAGCAGGACGCACCGAAGCGAACGGTCAATTTCCTTCCCGGGCTCGACGGGTATATCATGGGCTATAAACAGCGAGACCGGTACATGGACCGGAATATCTGCGATTTCGTCTTCGACCGGTCCGGTAACGCCGCGCCGACTATCCTCATCGACGGCCGCATCGCCGGTATCTGGGACTTCACCCTCGAGGATGAGCCGGTCGTGAAATACTGCCTGTTCGACCGCGACGCCATTGGACCGGAACTGCCGGAGATTGTCCGGAAAGCGGCGGAAATCGGGAATTTCATCGCCGGCATGCGGGTCCGGCTGAAAGAATGCCATAACGTCGAGCCATTGACGAAGCGCACGGCAGGCGCGGTGATGGCGCCCCTGAAAGGGCAATAGGCCGTCGCTCCCGCATTATCTGTGCCTGCGCGGCATTTAGCCGCACAATCGCCAGCGATCGCATTTAACCGCCCCCGTCGAGACTATTACGAGGAGTGGTGTGATGAGGTGGAAGATTGTTCTGGTAGTCGTAGCTTTGCTCTTATTTCTCGTTCCATCGGCGGCGGTGGCCGGGGATGACTTCGAATCGCTCTGCGATCCGGCTCAGCGAGGTCCGGAAGCGGTCAAAATCGCCAGCCTGCGCGAGTGCCCGGCCGCGGCGACCTGGGGATATGATCTCCCGTATACTTATGCTTACGGCACGGGGATCCCGTACTACACCGGACATAACTATGGCGCGCCCTCGGGAGCCATTTACGAAAATCCCGGGGCATACCCGTATGGTATTCCGGAGCCCGGCGTCATTAACGGCGACCCGGAGTATGCCATGCTGGTGAACTACGGGTACTCATTCCCATTCCATGGGCCGACGTACTTCCTCCGGTCCGGACCCCTTTGCGGGAGCATGTTCAGCCCGTTCGCGTTCACCGGGCCTCAGCCGGTGTAGCCCTGATCGGTACAGGCGGGGTTTGAGTAAGGGGCACTATAACACTTTATTACGTGCTGGCATCGCAAGAAAAATTAGTACTCTGCCACAAGTTTATGTGAGCTAATCAGGCTATTATTATGTCCTATCGCTTGAATCATAATAACATATATATTGGTCAGTAGCCAAACATTCACTGAGGTGATGTGAGGGGGGTCTCACTGCGTTTTATTATAGCTTATATTGTTTGTTTCCGTGGCACTCATCCTCCTGTCTATGTATCCATCCAGGCAATTGTTCATCTTTTGTATGACTTTTATTTTGTTTGCTGTCTCTATTCTAATGTTCGCAGCACCCTCGAATGCGGCGACTCAGCCTATTGTCACCCTTATGCCTATCGTCGTTCCGAGCGTGTCTCATCTCGACGTGCCTGCCGACGTGGCGTACACAGATGAGCTATATACGGTGACATGGTCGGGGCCTGTAGCTGATCGTGTCCGGCTGTCCTACCTGATCAACGGAAAGGAGTACTTCATCATTAATGTCCTCGGCACCAACAGCTATACCCACTGGATGCCGCCAGAGCAGCCCGATCCCGATCATCCATCGAATAGCGTGTATCACTACGTCCGCCTCAAGGCCGTCTGGCAGAACCGTACCGGCAGCGGTACATATACAAACATTAGCACGGCGACCAGCGACTACTTCACCATCGCCCGGCCCGGGGCGCTCGTGATCATGAACCAGTCGCTGCCCGTCGCATATACCGGCCAGTGGTACCACCCGAAGCTCCAGGCCGAGGGCGGGAATAAGCCCTATTACTGGCAGATAGTATCCGGCACCCTGCCGGCCGGGCTTACCATGAACCAGTACGGGCAGATCAACGGCACGCCCCGGGAAACCGGCTCCCGGACGGTCAGGTTCCGGGTGACGGACGCCAGCGTGGACATACTGCAAGACCAGATCGACCTGCAGATCGCCGTCACCGAGCCCGGCCAGCCCACAGCTGTCCCCAGCCCGTTCGACTACTGGCTCAGGCTGGGCGGGTCCGATGCGGTCACCACGACGAACATCGATCGGCCGGCCGAGGGCCAGGTGACCGTGAGCAAATCGCTGTTAGTAGGCGCCAGCGGCGATAACTTCCGGACGGTCTCCCTTGACGTGACCGGCGTCCCCGCGGGCGTCGACGTCTCGTTCTCGCCCCGGAGCGGGCTGCCGCCGCTGACCAGTGCGATGAACATCACAGTCCACAATAACGTAGTGCCTGACACCTACACGATCACCATCCGGGGCACGACGGAAAGTGGCATGGTGCGGACGCTGCAGCACCGGCTGAACATATCGACCCTGTCCACGGGCGGCGATATCTACCTGGCCCGGGCCTACCAGCCGGTCGCCGCAATGGAAAACATCTCCATCCAGCCGATCCAGGCCTTCACCAGCCACAACAGGCTTGTCAAGGGCAAGAATACCATGTTCATGGCCACGATCGGCTCGACGTTTAACATGGACATGGACGTGGAAGTAGAGTTATGGCTCGCCGAAAGCGACTGGGAGTGGGATGGCAAGCCCGTGGCGGGCAGCCAGAGCCTCCGCACGGAGACCATGGGAACCTACAACTTCCCGCGCCACATCGTATACTCCCGCACTGTGACCGTGCCGGCCCACGGGGAGGTCGAGATCACGATCCCGGACCTGTCTGAGCAGACGCTGTCCAGAATCCACACGACAGGCCACGGGTATCAGGACGAGATCGACGTCATAACAGACGCGCCGAGGCCGGCACATTCAGGGGGGCCGGACTACTGGACCGACGAGCCGGAGTACACGGTAGTCATCGACCCGTACGACCGGATCACAGAGACCAACGAGCGCAACAACGTGCCGAAAAACGGGTATCACCGCATGGAGACCTATCCATCGGGCGAGCTGAACATCCTCTACACCCCGTTCCTGTCTAACGAAGACGAGATCGAGGACTACTACCCGGGCGGCGTCTCGGGCTCCACGTTCCGGCAGTTGTTCCGGGAAAACATCTCGTGGCAGGCCGAAAATACCACCGAGTTCTTCCTGGGCGTCTACCCGGTCGGCGAGGATAACATCCACTACTTCGCTTCGGAGGGTATCATGCTCCGGGACTCCTACCATACGGTCGACGATCTGGAGCTTAACGACATGCAGCAGCAGCTGTGCGACATGGCGGCCGAGAACGGGTACGACAGGCTTGTCGCCATGGTGCCCTGGGACGGGTGGTACGGCGGCCACAGCGAATGGTGGGGCGTCGTCTACAGCAGCAATCCCCGTGCCTGCTTCGTCAGGATGCTCTGGTGGGACTACCTGATCGCCGTTCACGAAAGCTACCACAACCTCGGCCACCCGGACGAGTACACGTCTGCCCATAACATCTCGGCCAGCGAAGGCTACTGGTTCAACCGGAAACGAACGCTGGTAGGGTCGGCAGCGCCGGCCAACTACCTCCACGACTACATGGACTACGCGGGCTACGACTATTACTGGACGAAGAAGAGCCGCTACGAGACGCTCATGTATCAGCTGCGGACTGCCGAGGACCCGCAGGTGCTCGTCTTCAGGTGCACGCTGTTTCAAAACGGGAGCGCCGGCCTCAAGCCGTTCATGATCGTCGACGGCATACCCGACCCGCAGGCCTCGGAGTGGAACTACCGCATCCTCCTAAAAGACTCGGGAGGCAAGACCGTGACTGAGCAGAAGGTGTACGCCTCGTTCACCAAGAGCGTATTCGGGGCCCCGGGCAGCCAGAGCGGCACTTTCCCGGTGGACCGGGCGTTCATCACCTCTACCGTCAACTGGTCGGACAACGTGACCTCCATTGAGCTGAGGGACCGCGAGGATACGCTCATCGTCAAGCGGGAAGTATCGCAGAACGCTCCGTCCGTAGAGCTTAGCGAGCCCGTTCCTGGCACCGTATGGGACTACGGAAATACGTACAAGGTGAAGTGGACCGGCTCAGACATCGACGGCGACCCGCTGAACTATTCGTTGTCAATCAGCCCGGATAAGGAGAACTGGCTGCCGGTGGACATCGACATCCAGTCGACCGAGTATTCGTTCGACACGAAGACAATTAGCGAGGGTACATACTACTTCCGTGTCCGGGCGACCGATGGGGTACTCAGCGCCAGTGACGTGATGGACCAGAGCTTCGAGGTCAAAGTGACCGGCCCGGTGTCGACCGCGTTACCGCCGGCGACGTCCGGGTCTGCCACCCCGCCCGGCGACGATAACGCCAGTGGCCAGTCGCCATTCCTGTTCGGCCTGCCAGTCATTCTGCTGGCCGGCGGGATTCTGGCGCTGATCGTTGTGGGTCTCATCATCATGGGACTGCGCAAGAAATAGACCGGTTTGCAGGTGCCGGCTGACACATCGCCGGTGCCTCTTTTTAGTTTAACGGCCCCAGAAGGGATTGTCTTTCCTCTTGATAGCCAGGAACTCCAGCAGCGTCTCCAGCTCGTCCTGCTTGATGGTGTCCTTGAGCTGGAACTCCAGCACCTTGCTATGTCCTTCGGGGACGTCCACGTAGTAGACCTCGCCCTCGTTGATCTGCCGCCCGGCGGTCGGGCCGTCGACGGAGATGGCCACCTCCTTGCCCTGGGTGGCGATGCTGATGTTCTCGTTGCGCTCCTGGATCTGCTTGATCACGCCGACTTTCGAGTTGTCGCCCTTGATCAGGGTAACGCCGGGCTTGATGAAGCCTCCGACGACCTGGACGCCGATGACGGCGGGCTTGCTCTGGCGGAACGTGCAGTTGGGCAGGTAGCGGATTTTGCCCGGGCGGACGATCTCGGCGAAGCGCTTCTTCTCTGCCAGCGCCCGCTGCTCGACCTCCCACTTCCGGAACTCGTCGATCAGGTGATAGATGACTTCGCTGTTGAACGCCTTGATGTCCGTCGTCTGCAGGTACTCTTTCGCCTCAGGCAGCATATCGACGTTGAAACCCAGGATGACGCGGTACATCGGGTCGTTGACCGTCTCGGCGTTGACCAGGTCGCGCTTCGATATGTCGCCGACCTCGGCGCGGGAGATCGGTATCTTCGCCTCGCGCAGCTCGCTGGCGATCGCCTCCAGGCTGCCGAGGGTGTCCGCCTTCAGCATGATGCCCGTTTCGTCGGTCGCGATCCTGGCCTGCTCCAGCTCCCGGGCAATCTCGTCCTTCACCTTGCCCACGTCGGCCTCGGTAGTCACCCGCAGTGTCGCGCCGGCCATGGCTTTCTCCAGGTCGGGGGCCAGGATCTTGATGCCTGCCGCGGCGGTGACCTTGTGGACGCGGTCGAACCGTTCCTCGACCCGGATCTCCCGGTTCGGCTTCGGCTTGAGGAGCGCCCGGACCTTGGTGGCAAACGGCGCCTCTCTCCCGCCGATGACGATAGTGTCGCCGATCTTGATGACGCCGTCGTACAGGATCGTGTCGATCGTGAACCCGAGGCCCCGCTCTTCCTTGACCTCCAGGATCGTGCCGATGCCCGGGCCGCTGACCTGGAACTTCAGCGACTCTTCAAGGAACCGCTGTGCCAGGCCGATGAGTACCATGAGCAGGTCGGGGATGCCCTCGCCGGTCTTCGCGCTGATGGGCACGATGCCCACGTTGCGGGTGAAGTCCCGGACGCGGTCGTAGCGGTCGCCGCTGAACCCGATCTCGTCGAGCCTGCCGACGAGCTCATAGGTCTTCGTCTCCACCACGGTCTTGACGTAATCGGGCTGCGCGCCGAACGTCTTCACGAAAGCGGTGCCGGGATACGCCGTCCACCCGTGGATGCGGTCGATCTTGTTGGCCGCGATGACGAACGGCGTCTTGAATTGCCTGAGAATCTTGATGGCCTCGATAGTCTGGGGCTGGAAGCCCTCGTTGATGTCGACGACCACCACCGCCAGGTCGGCCAGCGCACCGCCCCTGCTGCGCAAGGTGGTGAACGCGTGGTGCCCGGGGGTGTCGATAAAAAGTAATCCGGGGACCGCGATGTTGCCGCTGATCATTCCCCTACAGAGCGTCTGTATGGTGGACAGCGGCACCTCGGTGGCCCCGATGTGCTGAGTGATGGCCCCCGCCTCTTTGTTAACCACTGCCGTGCCGCGAATTTTATCGAGCAGCGATGTCTTCCCGTGGTCCACGTGCCCCATGACGCAGACGATCGGCGTCCTGAGGTTCTTTTCCTGCGAGGCGGCGGTTGCCATAAGTATCCCTGTCTTGACTTACTCGTACAGCCACTGCTCGTCAATGCGCGAGTAGGCTGCTAACTGTGTATTATCAAAGTACAGGGATATTTCCCTTTTTGCCGATTCCGGCGAGTCGGAAGCGTGGATGACGTTCCTTCCGGTATCGAGCGCAAAGTCTCCCCGGATGGTGCCCGGCGGGGACTCGACCGGCTTCGTCTTGCCGACCATGCTGCGCACCACGGTCACGACATCCTTGCCCTCAACGACCATGGCCACGACCGGGCCCGATCGGATGAAGCCTACCAGGCTCGGGAAGAACGGCTTGGCCGCGTGCTCGGCATAATGCTTCTGCGCGAGGTCTTCGCTGACCACGAGCATCCTCATGCCGACGATCTTGAGGCCGCGGCGCTCAAAGCGGGAGACGATGTCCCCCACGATGCCACGCTGCACGCCGTCCGGCTTGATCATTACGAACGTACGCTCGAGCTGGACCATGCCGGATCACTCTTTCTTCGCAGGCTTCTTCGCCCACTCGGTGAGCCGGGGAATGCGGCCCATCTTCATGTTGTTCTCGCACTTGGACGAGCAGAAATACTGGATCGAGCCGTCCTTCTTGACGAGCATCTTGCCGGTTCCCGGCTCCAGCTGCTTCCCGCAGAACGAGCACTTCTTGATGTCGACCATCCCGTTCACCTGCCCGAAAGCTTCTTGGCTTCTCTGGCGGTCTCCATGAGGATGAGGACGTCGCCCAGCCTGACCGGGCCTACGGTGTTCCGGGTGATGATCCTGCCCTTGTTAAGGCCTTCCAGGATCTTGCACTTCACCTGTACGGCCTCTCCGTGCATGCCGGTAACGCCGATCACCTCGATGACCTCCGCCGGCACGCCTGTCTCTTCGACCATGTTAAATCACCTGCTGCTTATGCCTTCAGGGCGTTGAACTTCTGCGCGATCTCGTCCACGAGGGCCTTCGCCTTGCCCGCGTCCACGATCGCCGAAGTGGCACAGCCGACCTCGAGGCCGGATGCGGCGCCGAGCTCCTGCTGCTTCTTGACGAAGATGTAGGGGATCTTCTTCTCGTCGGAGAGCGCAGGGATGTGGGCGATGATCTCTTCCGGCTGGACGTCCTCGCCGACTAAGACGAGCAGTGCGACGCCCCGCTCGATGGCCTTGGTGACCTCGTTGGTGCCCTTCCTGATCTTTCCGGTGTCTCTGGCGAGCTCGAGAGCCTCGAGCGCCTTGTCCTGCAGTTCCTGCGGGACCTCAAACTTTACGAATGCTGGCTTTGCCATAGTAATTTCCTCCTTCCGAGCTTTCCATCGGATTGCCTTCAGGCTTCCCTCAGGAAGACTCCTCATCAATCATCAGGTTTTACCTAACAATTTAACGAACAGGCTTGCAACGATAGTATTCCCTGCAAGCGTGGCACTATAAGGAGTGTATACGATTTAAACTTTTTGATTGCGCGCGACGGAGGCGTTCCCTTTTAGCGGCGGGGAGGTATTACCGGCTTATCTGTCTTCCTCTTCTCTAACTCCTCCATCCGTTTGCCGTAGTAGAGCAGGGTGACGGCGATGATGATCGCGACGAAACCGGTGGCCAGCCATTGCTTGGACAGCATGAGGATACCCCATAAGAGTATCAACAGGCCGAAGACGAGGCCGGCCGTCCCGATGATCTTCAGTTGCAGATTGCTAACCATAAATAAGCTAACTTCTAGGGGCTCATTATATAAAACGATTCTTCTGCCCGTCTAATCGCTACCTGTGCGCTATCATGAAAAAGTCGGGCATTTCGGTGCCCGGCGGCCGCTCGCGCGTGTGCCGATGCACTAACCGAACATGCGACGACTGCCCTGCCCGTGCGCGCGCGAGTGGCCGGGCATGCAGCCGGCCGCTTACCTGGCCATGCCAGTCTATGCCCTTATCGCCCGCGGCCGACTGCGTGCCAGACGCCGGCCATGCTGTCGTACTGGCCTTCCGGCATGTCGTTTAACGCTCCCATGACGTCGTCCGGCGCGTCGTGTTCCCGCGCGTACGAAACGCATTTCCGCTTATCGGCCGGGAAATGGATGCCTTTCAGGTATTTAGATACTCTGGCGGTAGAGACCATCTGTCGTCACCTCCGTCTGCTGGTGAAAATCGGCAGACATCAAGATGTATGTTCATGCCTAAATCGATGAAATAATACGGATTGGCCAAAAATCATCCGAAACCGGCCCGGACATCTGTGCCGAAAGTAAAAAGAAGCTCATGCCACAGCCCGCCGGGGGCGTTTGACCCCTGCGGCCTGCCGTGGCATCCGTGACTAAATCGGGCCGAACACGTATTGCGGGTTCACGTCCAGGCTCGGCCTTTCGAGCCCGACTTTGTGGGTTTCGTATGCCGTATCGTTGGTGATGTAGGCGAGCATATACACGGTCCGGCTTTCTCCCGGGGCCAGCCTGAGCTCGGCGAATTCGGCCTTCGTGCCGGGATCGTAGAACGTTTCGGACGTAGATACGCCTCCCCTGACACCGTTGTAGTAGTACTGGATATTACTCTTGATGTCGTAGCCCGCCACGATCGTCTGGTTCGACCCGGTCGGGTTCGCAAGCAACAGCTGGTAGATGGCCCCGTGATGCGCGAAGCCGTACTGTGTCTGCAGCGCATGAGGCATCGACCAGTTGTTGTCGTAATAGACCGCCTCGAACGTGCACGTCACCTGGCTGACCAGCGGCTGCGTACCGCCGTTCGCATATTTCGCGTAGCCGCTGAGCCACGGCGTCGGCGCCGGTGTCGCGGTGGGCGGCGTCTGCGTCGGGAGGGCGCTCGGTGTCGTGTCCGTAGGATGCCCGGTCGGCGTCGCCGCGGGCGTGGTACAACCTGCGACGGCCAGGGCCGTCAGGGCCACGATAAGCATAAGCATGATCTTTTTCACAGTCTCACCCCTGTATCTGGAAATCAAAGCATGTTACACGCTTATAAAGGTTATCTAATGTTCTGTCACTACCGGGGCGGCGTACCAATGGTCCCTGACTGGATATCGTCGCATTCCTGCGCAGCCTCGCCCTCGACCCGATGCCCGCCTGCAGGCATGTTCGCCGCCCGCATAACGCGATAATCGACAGCTAATATCTTATACGCCTTCGAATATAGTGTATTCCGGATACAGGGACGGGGCCCGGATCATGTCATACGAGGAGGAAAACTCTTACAAGCCGTCGTCGATCAGGGAACTCGTCGCTTTCTGGAGGTACCTGTATAAAAGCGGCCGTTTGTTCAGGGTCCTGCTTTTCATCGCTTTGTTCCTGGTCTTATTACTAATCTTAACATTGCTCATTCAGGACACAACGGACCAGGTGCTTGGCCCCTATACCTTCCCGGTTTTCATATTCCCGCTGATCGTGCTCGTCATGTTCATCCTGTATGCCCCGACTTTACCCGGATTATACAAGGCCCAGTTTCAGGGTAAGTTCCGGCCGGACATCAGTGCCGACGCCCTTCACGGGCTTTTGCTCGAGATGGTCGCGAAGTCGGTGGAGACGATAGCGGTGATCTTCGGCCTCACCTGTGCCTTTTGCATCGTGCTGTTCGAAGCGGGAAAGCTCTTCTCCCTGCCCGACGGCATCACGTTGACACTGTTAGGGATCACTGCCATCGACACGTTTCTGATCACCCTGCTCTTCAGCACGCTGGGCAGGTATAATCGCGACTTTTTACGCAGGACGTTCTCGGCCGGCGAGTATGAGCGGTATACCAGTCCGGGCAATTACCGGAACCTGACGATAGGCCTGATCGCCATCAATCTGCTGGCCGTAGTTTTACTGTTTTATGGCCTGCTATTTTATTAGAATAGAATAGTCTTTACAATCACGGAGCAGGCCGCATATCCGCCGTGCCCCTGGTGCCGCTTACAGGAACATGTCGAGGGTGGACTTGGTCTTGACCTTTTTCGACGGCTCTCTCGGGATGACGGGCGCGACCTTCGCTTCGGGCTTCTTTTCCTCGCAGAACAGGTCCAGCGTCCGCTGGCTGTTGCCCTGCATGAGGGTGCGCTCGTCGCAGCCGAACGCTTCGGTGATGCGGGCCAGGGCCATGGCCAGCCGTTCGGCATAGTATTTATAGTCCGGCCTCCCCGCGAACTCGACGCCTTCGATCACCGGCTCGGCCCGGAGGGGCTGGCAGCTGCCGTTGGTGATCACGAACGGCGTCTTCATGCCGGGCGTGAACTCGTAGCCCATCTGCTGGAGCTGCTTCGCGACGTTCACGTGCACCAGCGAGTCCGGGTTGTCGTATGAGTTGAACTCGTTCACGCTCTTCGAAATGATCAACGTCGACAGATCGGCGTTACCCTTCAACAGCCGATCAATCGTATCCTTGCTGAACCGTACTGCCTCGTCGGGTTTACCGTCGAGCACGATCTGGAACACCTTCGTCATCGTCTCGCTCTGCAGGTCGAAGGAGTCCGTCCGCCGCGGCTCGTAGCCGCGCACCAGCAGGGTGGGCTCCGGCCAGACGATCTTGCCGAAGTACCGCTTTTTGGCGTGGGCGAAGAAGCGCTCCATGATCTTTTCCAGCTCGAGGTGCATGTTGCCCGCCGAGAACTCCTGCTGGACCATGAAGCCCAGCAGCTTGCAGCTGTCCAGGTCGCGATGGTCTTTCGAGGTGAAGAACACGGAATCCGTATCCCCGGCGATCACCGTGTAGCCGCGGCCCTCCAGCGTGCTGACGACGGTCCTGATCTCGTCCCTGGCCCACGAGGTGATGCTGGGCGCGATGTAGCGGCTGTAGGGCCAGCGGCAGAACCGGGCCCCGAAATAGCCGTAGGTCGCGTTCGCGATGACCTTGATGGCGTTCTGGAGACGGTTATAGTACTCGGCCATGTCCGTGTCGCCCTTCGTCCGGGCCTCCTTCATCCGCGCCTTCGCCTCTTTACGGGACTTCAGCAGGCCTTCGACCATCTGCGGCACGATGCCGTCGCGCTTCTCCTTCGGCAGAAACATGGCGCCCACGGGCGACGTGTGTCCCGCCTCGTCTTTGTTTTTTGTCAGCGTGGTGAAGCAGATGTTATGCTTGATGATCTGGGACGGGTACATGGACGAGAAGTCCAGGCCGATCACCCACTCCCACAGGCCCGGCTTGGTGTCGTACACGAAGCCGCCCTCGTAGTCGTACTGCTCCCCGGAGGCCATGGGCACGACGACGCGGGCCCGGTCGACCATGCGGATGAGCAGGCTCTCGATCATCCGGTTCTGGCCGCCCGACACTTCCTTCACCGGCAGCTTCGACGGGATGGCCACGTCCATGAGCTTGTTGATCGTGTTGATCCGCGGGTGGACCAGGATGCGCAGCGCGAGGTCCGCGTCTTTCAGGCAGTAGCGGATCACCTCGTCGCGGCGGTTCGACCACTCCTCGTCGATCCGGGTGGCATTGATGTTGTCCTTCGTGTCGTTGAACAGCTGGTTCGACACGTAGCCCAGCCCTTCGCGCTTGGGCCGGAGCTCTTTTTTGACCGACAGCCAGGCATCGATCAGGAGCCGGCCTTTGACGTCCCAGGTGACGAACCCGGTGGTCCGGTTCTCCCGCCGGCTCATCCCGAGGCCGTCCCGGCCGAAGGTCATGGCGTCGCCCGGCTGGAACTTCTTGCCCTCGTTCCGGTCCTTGAAAAGCAGGTTCGACCGGTCATAGAGCATCTGCAGGTCGAAGTTGTTGATGTTGTAGCCCGTGACGACGTCGGGGTCGAGCTTCCTGACCTCCTCCACGAACTCCCGGAGTATGCGCCGCTCGTCCTCCGCGCGCCGCTCCTTTTCCTCCCGGGTCATACCGTCCGCCGGCGGGCCGAAGGCCGAGGATATCATGCGGTCCTCCCTGCTGCCGTCCGCCTCGTTGTAGACGGTGAAGCAGATGCAGTAGATATTCTGGTACTTGATCGAGCTCTCGATGTCGAAGCTCATGATCTTCAGCTTCGGGGTAAAGATCGGGCAGCGCTCGAACGTTTCGGCCCGTATCACGATATCGGTGGTATACTCGCCCTTCTCGACCTCTTCACCCGTCACCCGGACGCAGGTCTCCAGGTCCATGTCATAGATGAAGCGGTTGGTGAACACGATGTCCGCGGCGAAAAAGACCGCCCGGTTATAAAACTTTTCCCGCTCCTTCGGGGCCATGTAGTCGAGGAGCCCGTATTTGTTCAGCAGCTTCTGGGAATAGACCCGGTCGTCCGTGCTGACCCTCGCCTCCGGGCCTTCGGTGACCTCGAGGACGTCCGGCTCCTCCCGGATGCGCTGCAACAGTTCCACGGGCGGATTATCCAGGTACAGGGTCTTGTGCTGGAGCTCGAACTCGGTCCTGAACTTCGGCACGAACCACGGCGCGCGGACGTACACCTTCAGGAAATGCTCGGCCGCGCCTTTATAGTCAAGGTCCACGTCCTCGACGGCCAGCACGTCATCATGTTCTTCCAGCCGCTTCCTTAAGGAAGCCGACGGATCGAAGATATGGAAATAGGGCTTGAAGTCCGGGCAGAGTATCGTGATGCTTTTGTTATCCCGGGTCTTGCCGTACAGGCGGACAATGACGGCGTCCCTGTCTTTAAGGCTGACGACGTCGTCATCTCTGTCTTTATCCCGCTGCACCTGTTTCGGGGTAACGGAATACGTGGAGTCCAGGAGCCTGACGTCGAACGATACCTGCAAGAGCGCTCACCGGGAGATAGATAGTATCCATCTGATATAGCATTAACCCGTGAGTGATTGCCTTGAAAATAATATCGCCTGCGCTTATCTTATCGATAGTGTAAAAATCGTGGTCCGGAAGTAATAAGGCGCCGTCCGCAGCACCCCCCGGGCTGTGGCACGGCAGTATATACCCCCGTTGCTACATACTAATCATCGGTTAAAAAGTATATATGGTTTTTCTGCAATAAATTAGAATTATTTTTTCGTTCATAGGCTTTCGTTAAATATAAAAATGAAACATGCTGTCTCACAGGCGGCTGGTCAGGTAATATCACAGCTGCTCGGCAGGCTCCGGCCGGGACAGCCGGCGGACGACGCGCTCCGGCATCAGAAAGCCCCCCAGCGAGCAGCCGCAGATGATGATCGCTGCCACGGTGCCGCTGTCCATGCCCAGCAGCCAGATCGAGCTGCCCTGGACGAGGATGTTCATGTTCGAGGTGCCCACGAACAGGCCGGCCAGGGTGGCGCCCGAAAGCACCCCTACTCCCAGCCCCCGGAACTGCACGTAGCGCTCCATCAGCATGAAAGCGGCGGCGATGGCGATGAGGGAGACGGTCATCTTGATGGCGATGAATCCGGGGACGCCGGCAAGCTCGAATGCCGACTTGATCAGGACGCTTTTCTCGTACTCGAAGCTGCCCAGGTACGCATATGCGGCCAGCGTCGAGACGATGTCGTATAGCACGTAGCAAATAATGGATGTGCTTAGTAGAAGCCTGCTCAGTCTCACGGTAGGGACTTGAACGGATAATATTATATAAAGTATTAAATAATAACGCGGTTTTTCGGTGCGCCGGCTACATAGAGCGCAGGAGCCACAGGCATTCTGTCTGCCTGGGCCTGCTTACCATCCGTCACGTCTCACTCCCCGCGATAGCAAGGTTTATGCCTTCAGTTTGCCATGGCATATTCATGCTTGACAGACCCTACACGTTCATCAACTCGGCCATGAGCGCGGACGGCAAGATCTCGACGAAGCGGCGGAAGCAGGTGAAGATCTCCGGGAAGGCGGACTTCGACCGGGTGGACGAGCTGCGGGCGACGAGCGACGCGGTCATGGTCGGCATCGGCACGGTGCTGGCCGACGACCCGAGCCTCACTGTCAAGTCGGAGCAGCGCCGGCAACGGCGGGCGTCTATGGGGCTGGACGAGAACCCGGTCCGCATCGTGGTGGACTCGCAGGCCCGGACGCCGACGACGGCGGATATTTTTAAAAAGGGGAGCGGCAAACGGATCATTGTCGTATCGCGGGCCGCGCCGCAGGAACGGGTGCGGGCCCTCGCGGAGAAGGCGGAGATCATCGTGGCCGGCGAGGACGAAGTCGACCTGCGGGCGATGGCGTCGGAGCTGAAGAAGCGGGGCATCGGCCGGATGATGGTCGAGGGCGGCGCGACGCTCAACTACGGTATGTTGAGTAACAGGCTGGTTGACGAGCTTTCTGTGTTCGTGGGCAACCTGATCATCGGCGGGAAGGACGCCCCCACGTTCATGGACGGCACGGGCATTTCGGAGCGCTCCGAGGCCGTAGAGCTTAAGCTGGTCCGGTACGAGCCGATGGACGAGGGGATTGTTTTATCGTGGAAGGTTTTGTGACGGGCGACAC
>MVRA01000175.1 GCA_002067315.1 Methanocella sp. PtaU1.Bin125
CGAGTTTGTAGCGCTGCGCTGAGCCCTGGCGAAGCATTCGTCGTAGCCTTGTATAGGCATTTTGACGGACGGTATTCCCGCGACGGCCGCGACGAATCGCGACGGGCGCTACGTTTCTTTATAGAAAACACTGAGCGTTGATAATCGCATTTTATTGTTTAGGGGTCATCACCTGCCGATTTATTCCCTCCGATGCGAGGGCTGCGTTGAAGTTGATCAAGAATCCGAGCCATTTGTTGCTAACCCGTAGATACGTCCTTATTTGCTGATAATGGGCCGGTGTTAGATTTTGTACTGCTTTCACTTCTACAATGATCTCGTTCTCGACCAGCAAATCGATCCTGTATGCGTCTTCTATTAATTCGTCATCCAGCCTTACCGGCAAATACACTTCGGATTCCACTTTCAGGCCGTTTTTCTTAAGCTCTTTGTACAATGCCCTGTGATAAAAATGCTCGAGAAGCCCGGGGCCCCACTTCCTGTGTACTTGAAATGCGGCATCATACACCTTATCGCCTAAATTTCTGATAGGATCAGGCGGTTCCTGGTAACGCGACGGATACATGCTATAACTATTTCTCATTATTGTGTAAATAAGTTTTCATTACGACGGTTTTTATATAGAACTTTGTTAACGTCGCGGTCGTCGCGTTTCGTTGCGCACGTCGCGAGTTTGTAGCGTTGCGCTGAGCCATTGAAAGGGCATTCGTCGAGGCCTTGTATAGGCTATACGACGGACTGTATTCCCGCGACGGCCGCGACGAATCGCGACGGGCGCGACGTCTGTTAAAGGATAAGCGGTAATTTACCCATTCTTAGACAAACGTAGCGCCCGTCGCGTTTCGTTGCGCTCTTCGCGAGTTTGAATGCTGTGCTTTACCTATGCAGGGATTATTCTATAAGCTTTAATAAAAAAGATCCGGTGACAGCCTGTCGATCCTGAATATGCCGAAGAGTCAAAAACGAAAAAGAAAAAGGGCGCAGGCTCACGCCTAAAGGCCCGCGTCTTTCCGGAGGGCCTCGGCCTTGTCGGTCTTTTCCCAGGTAAAGTCTTTGTCGTTCCGGCCGAAGTGGCCGTAAGCGGCCGTCTTCTTATAGATGGGCCGGCGGAGCTTGAGGCCTTTGATGATGCCGGCGGGCGTGAGGTCGAAGTTATCGCGGACGGCTTTTACGATCTTCTTCTGGGGGACGACGTTCGTGCCGTAGGTGTCGATCATGATCGACACGGGCTCGGCGACGCCGATGGCGTAGGCCAGCTCGATCTCGCATTTGGTGGCCAGGCCGGCGGCGACGATGTTCTTCGCCACGTGCCGGGCCGCGTAGCAGGCCGAGCGGTCCACCTTGGTCGGGTCCTTGCCCGAGAAGGCGCCTCCGCCGTGTCGGCCCATGCCGCCGTAGGTGTCGACGATGATCTTCCGGCCGGTCAGGCCCGTGTCGGCGTGGGGACCGCCGAGGACGAACCTTCCGGTGGGATTGATCAGGACTCTGGTCTTTTTGTCGAAGAATCCCTCGGGCATGATCGGCTTGATGACGCACTCGGTCACCTCTTTCCGCAGCTGCTCGTTGGTAACGTCGGGGCTGTGCTGCGTGGACACGATCACGGTGTCCACCCGCTTCGGGGTGCCGTTGACATACTCCACGGTCACCTGCGTCTTGCCGTCCGGCCGAAGATACTGCTCTTCCTTGCCGTCAGCGCGGCGGCAGGTAAGCGCGCCCGATCGGCGGACTTCAGCGAGTTTCATGGCCAGCTTGTGGGCCAGCGTGATAGGCATCGGCATCAGCTCGGGCGTATCGTTCACCGCGAACCCGAACATCATGCCCTGATCGCCAGCGCCGAGCTTGTCCACGCCCATCGCGATATCCGGAGACTGCTCGTCGATCGCCGTTAAAACGGCACAGTTGTCTGCGTCGAAGCCGTACTTGGCCCGGTCGTAGCCGATGTTCCGGATCGTGTCCCTGACCAGCTTAGGGATATCGACATAAGAGCTCGTCGTGATCTCGCCAGCGACGATGGCCATACCGGTGGTCACCAGCGTCTCGCAGGCGACACGTCCGGTCGGGTCACTGGCCATAATCGCATCCAGGACTGCGTCTGAGACCTGGTCGGCTATCTTGTCCGGGTGGCCTTCGGTCACAGACTCGGACGTGAAAAGGTGCTTCTCAACGCTCATTGGTTTTCCCCTTGTCTAAACCTATGAACCTATGTATCATGAGCAAGCATTAATATTTGTCGGTGATATGATAACCGCGGGTAATATTTTATTATAATGACAAAGATCAGAAGACAATTTATCGGTACAATGAAAAACTATTGTAAACGGGCAACCAGCGGCGGCCTCGCGCGCGCACGCACGGGCTGCGGCAGAGCATGCGGCGATTGCCAGGCCCGTTTTTCATCATCTTTTACTTGACCAGGGCTCAAGTCATCCGCCGACTCTCTGCGGCGATTAACCGCGCCGCACTGCCAGCATCAGATAATGGCGATCCGCGGGTTGAGCTGGAAGACCTCTTTCCCGTCTTTGTAGACGGTCACCATGCCGCTGGACTCAGAGACCGTGATCGCCACGCTCCGGGTGCACTGAGTGATCGCCGCGGCGGCGAGGTGCCTCCCGCCGAGGCCCGGCACCAGCATCACGCCCTTAGCGTTCACGTCCAGGTACCGCCCGGCCGCCACGATCTGCCCGGTATCGGCGACGATGAACATGCCGTCGAGCTGTGCGAACTCTTTGACTGTTTCCCAGTTATCGTCGTCGCGGATGTCCCGGTCGGCGGGGCTATGGCCCTCGAAGGGGTTGAGGATGATCTGGTGAGACATGCGGAGCACCCTTTCGGTATCGCCCAGTATAAACGCCGTGCCCACATGCTTGCCTTCGCGGCCTTCCCGCCCGATCTCGATGGCCAGGTTGATCACGGCCTTCAGGAGCACGTAGTCCACCGTCGTCGCGAGGTCGGCCATCTTGCGAATAAACGGGATGTCGGTAATGTCGAAAACGACCAGCGAGTTGATGTCGCCGATGCTGACGATGCCCAGCACGATGCCTTCGTTGAGCCGGCCTTTGATATAGGCCGCTTCGACCGCCTCGCTCATGAGCTCGATGCGGGATACCTTGAGAAACAGGGACTCGCGGTCCACGTCGACCGGGACCCGGGAGAAAATATCGATAGCGGAGCCTTCCTCAGCCCCGGACTCCCCGGCAAGCCGCGCCAGGATGACCGGTATCCGGGTCCGCAGCCTGCGCCGGATCTCCGTGCCTTCGGGCGAGATGACGATGATGGCGTTAGCGCCGATACGTTCGGCCAGCGCCTCGCCTGCTCGGATGATCTCGTCCCGTAGGCTGATGATCTCCTGTAAAGTCATGGTCTCATTAATATATTAATCCGCGAGTATTAATAAACCACACCGGTGACCGGAGTGGAAACACTGGCCACTGCAGTCACCTTGTAAAGAAAAACGACTACAGGACTCGTTGATGATAAACGGATAGCATCACCATCGTCGCATGCCCTGCCATCGTCCGCGCATGCGCGCGCGAGGCGCTCTCTGCGCCCCTGCAGCATGCATAGCAAGCGCCTCTGCGATCTCTGCGGCCTTTAACCACTCCTGCTTTTTCATTGGATGCCTGCAGGACAGTTGCGGCCCGTACCCGTATCCTTTTATTCGATGGTCCGCACGGTGATCTGGAACAGCAGTGTCTGTCCGGCCAGCGGGTGGTTGAAATCGATATAGATCGTGTTATTAGCCTCGTCGATAGCATCGATCCGGCCGTTCCTCATATAGGCCATGGAGAAGACAGTGCCGTTGACCTCCGGGGTGATGTTGGCCGCGATCAGCTCGCTCAGGTTCTCCTTTGTAATCAGTGACTGGCTATATGCGCCATATGCCTTATCCGGGGAAATGGTCACGTTCTTCGTCTCGCCCGCTTTCATGCCCATGACCGCCTCGTCGAACCCTTCGATGACGCTGCCCGAGCCGACCTCGAACGCGAACGGCTTATACTGCCGGGAAGCGCTGTAAAGGCCCGCGTCTTTCGCCACCTGCTCGTAAGACGTGTCGCGTACCTTACCGTCAGTGGTCGTCAGTATGTAGTCAATCGTCACGTTATCTCCCGCTTTGACCGTCCTTTCGGCCGGCGACGTGCATCCAGCCAGAAAGGCCGCCAGCAGCACGGCGGTTATCGCGATAAATACCAGCTTCTTGGGGCTCATAAATGTCGATCAATAGCTGTTGTCCAACGTTTATATCCATTTCTGTGAACCTGCATGCCCTTCTCCTATGCAGGCCTGCCCAATAAAAAAATCCGCTCATATATCAAATCCCGTATTTATATATCTCATGTGAAATATTACCTGACAATCATGCAGCGGAGGGGACAGCAATCAGGATAGCGGCCATGGGTGACCTGCATTACGGCTCCGGATCGGCGACCTTTTTCCGGGCGCTGTTCAAGTCGGCCGGCCGGGAGTCTGCGATGATGGCCATGTGCGGAGACCTGACCACGCGCGGGCTCATCGAGGAAGCCCGCGGGCTGGCCGAGGCGATCAGCCATTACGACGGGCGGATTGTCGCCGTGCTGGGCAACCACGACTACGAGGCCAACAACCAGGAAGAGATCATGGACATCCTCGAAGAGGCCGGCGTCCATATGCTGGAGCGGGGCGTATATGTCACCGGAGACAATGCCATCGGCATCGCCGGCACTAAAGGCTTCTGCGGAGGATTCCTCAACTGTCGCATCGCGCCGTTCGGCGAGCGCATCCTGAAGATGTTCATCAACGAGACCTACAAGGAAGCGAACCGTATCAACCGGGAGCTCAAGACGCTTAAAGCGGGCTTCAGGATCGTCTGCTACCACTACGCCCCGGTCCGGGATACCTGCATCGGCGAGCACACCGAAGTCATCCCGTTCCTGGGCTCGTCCATCCTCTCCGACCCCGTCGACACGTTCAAGGCCGACCTCGTCCTGCACGGCCACGCCCACAACGGCATGGAAAAAGGCAAAACCCTCGCCGGCATACCCGTCCGCAACGTCGCCCTGCCGGTGCATAACAAGAAATACGCGCTCTACGATACCGAAATGTTCCGCACGCACGGCAAAGATACGTGATACCGGAGCGTTCGCACGCGCGCGCCTGCGGCCGCCACAAATAGCGCCCTATCGGCCGAGTTTCTGGCTTATCTTATCGAACAGCTCTTTTATCGCGAAGTCCGGCACGGGCACGATGTGCTCCCGGTCAGAGCGGACGTATAGTAAAAAGGACAGCGCCCGCTCGTAGTCAACGGCGGCGATCCTGTCGAAGTATTCCCAGTCGAAGCGCTCATAGGTGCTGGATAGAACCGATATACAGTCGAACCAGTCGTTACGTTCGCTGCGCATGGCCATGATCTTCCGGACGATCAGGTCTTCCGGGGCCATGACGCGCATGCGGTACCCGTTGATGTGGGCCCAGAAGCCGTGTTCCAGCGTCTCCCGGGTCGTGTGCATGCCGCCGACGTTCTCCATGATGAAGTCGACAGTGATACCCTTCTTAAAGCCCTTGCACAGCCAGTTGACGCCGGGCATCGGGTCGACCTCGAACCCGGCACCGGCCAGGGCCCGTAACGCGTTGTCCCGCTGATGGTCCTCGATGTAAAGGTCGATGTCCTTGGTATCGCGCGTCCGGCCGAACGCCATGATGGCGATGCCGCCGCCGATCACGTACCCTATGCCGTTCTCCTCGAGCACGTCGACGGCTTCCTTGTATATCTTGAAGTTCTCACTGGAAGACAAACCGGCACCCCCGGCGACCTGAGGTCGGTAAGAGTAAAATGCGGATTAATATATTAATAATTTGGCAGCTTGTTATGATGTCCTGCGGTGCGGGCCGCGTGCCCTGCCGGCATGGTCAACGGCCTGCGTCCCGGTTTTTCGATAACAGGCTCACAATAGCCTTTCGCAGCTCGACCACGACGAGGACGGGCACAGTCCAGACGACCAGCAGCCCCCAGTCGTTCAAGGACAGGGGCACGACACTGAACAGTGGCTGCGTGAACGGGATATAAAGGATGGCAGCCAGCATTGCGACGGAGACGACAATGGCCCCCCATGCATACAGGTTGTTAAACGTGGCCGTACTGAACGCCGACTTTTCCCCGGCCTTACAGTTGATCACGTTCCACATCTGGAAGATCACCAGTGCCGAGAAGGCCATAGTCCGCGCGTACTCTTCCCCGGCTGGCAGCATCAGGTAGAAGATGCCCAGCGTGCCGACGCCGATCACGCCGCCGATCAGGGCCATGTCCAGCAGCATCATCCGGTTGATGATCCCTTCGCTGCGCCGGCGGGGCTTGCGCTTCATCAGGCCCCGTTCAGGCGGGTCCATCCCGAGAGCCAGCGAGGGCAGGCTGTCCGTGATCAGGTTCACCCAGAGGATCTGGATGGCGATCAGCGGCAGCGGCAGGTTGAGCATGATGCCGATGAAGATCGCCAGCACCTCGCCGATGTTGCCGGAGAACAGGAACTTGATCGCCTTGCGGACGTTGTCGTAGATATTCCGGCCCTCCTCGACCGCCCGGACGATTGTGGCGAAGTTGTCGTCGGCCAGCACCATGTCCGAAGCCTGCCTTGCGACGTCGGTGCCGTTGATGCCCATGGACACGCCGATGTCCGCGTACTTCAGCGCGGGGGCGTCGTTGACGCCGTCGCCGGTCATGGCGACCACGTGGTCCTTGCGCTGCATGGCGTTCACGATCCGCAGCTTCTGCTCCGGCGAAGCCCGGGCGTATACCCGGATGCGCTCGATGCGCTCGTCGAGCTGTGCGTCGGTCATGGCGTTCAGCCCCGCGCCGGTGATCACTTCGTCGCCGTCATCGGCGATGCCGACGTCACGGGCGATGCTCAGTGCAGTGGGCGCCTGGTCGCCCGTAATCATCAGGACGTTGATACCTGCGCTGTGGCAGCGGGCCACCGAGTCCCGGGCTTCGGAGCGCGGCGGGTCGATCATCCCGGCCAGCCCCAAAAAAGTCATGCCTGACATCAGCTCGTCCATGCTGCCGGGCAGCGGGCCGGCCGCCGGCTTTTCCGCAAACGCCAGCACGCGCATGCCGTGTCCGGCCATGGCGTCGTTCTCCCGGAGGAACCCTGCCTTTGTTTCCGCGTCCAGCGCCCTCACCTGCCCGTCCGCCTGTACGCCCGAACACATGCCCAGGATGACCTCGGGCGCGCCCTTTACCAGGGCTACGGTGCCGTCGTCGCATTTATTCACGGTCAGCATGCGCCGGGTTTCGGCGCTGAACGGCACTTCGAACTGGCGGGGACAGCGATCCTCGGTCAGCACCTTGTACATGCCGGCCTTGGCCCCGGCGACCAGCAGGGCCACCTCAGTCGAGTCGCCGGTAATGATCAGCGAGTCGCCCAGCTTCTCGTAGCTGGCGTTATTACAGAGCACGCCGGCCAGCAGCAGCTGCCGCAGCCCGGCGTCCCGGCCCGGGTCGACTTTCTGTCCCGCGACAGCGAAACCGCCTTCCCCGGTATAGCCGATCCCGGTCACATCATAAGCGCCCGCCAGCGTGACGATGCGGCGGACGACGATCACGTTCTGTGTCAGCGTGCCGGTCTTATCCGAGCAGATGACGTCCGTGCTGCCCAGCGTCTCCACCGCGGCCAGCTTTCGGACGATCGCTTTCTGGCCGGCCATCCGCTGGACGCCCAGCGCGAAGATGATCGTGATGGTCGCCGGGAGGCCCTCAGGGATGGCGGCGACCGCCAGGCTGACCGCGATCAGGAACATGTCGAAGAGCGCCTTTCCCTCGGCGATGCCGAAGACGAAGATGAGCCCGCAGGTGGCGATGGCGACCAGGCCGAAGGCGATGCTGGCTTTGTTGATGCTGATCTGCACGGGCGTCTCACGCTTGACACCGGACTCCACGAGTCCCGCTATCCGGCCGATCTCCGTGCTCATCCCCGTGCGGACGACGAGGGCACCGCATCGGCCGTCGATCGCGGTCGTGGCGGCAAAGATCATGTTCTCCATGTCGCCTGCGGCGGTATTTTCCGGCAGGGTCGCGGGGACCTTTGCGTCCGCTTCCGACTCGCCGGTCAGCGCCGACTCGTCGACCGAAAACTGGGCCGACCAGATGATCCGGGCGTCCGCCGGTATACTGTCTCCTGCCTCCAGCTCGATGACGTCGCCCGGCACCAGCTCTGACGCCTTCACCCTGACCTTGTGCCCGTCCCGCAGGACGTACGCTTCCCGGACCTGGTAACGCTGCAGCGATTCCAGCGACTGCTCCGCCTGGTACTCCTGGTAGGTGCCCAGCATGGCGTTCAGCACGACGATGGCCGCGATGATGGCCGCGTCCACGGTCTCCCCGATCAGCAGGGAGATCGCGGTAGCCGCTATCAGTATGTATATTAAAAAGTTTTGAAACTGGCCGATGAAGATCGCCAGGACCGACCGGGGCGGTTTCCGCTTCAGCTCGTTCGGCCCGTAAGTGGCCAGTCGATTTGCCGCTTCGCTCGCGCCCAGCCCCTTTTCGCCCGACCCGAGCATGCTGTAAGCTTCTTTTAACTCGATCGCGTGCCAGGGACGATCGGGCTCCAGGGCTTTGACCTCCTCAGCGTTCCCGGACCAGCAGCACCGGGCAGCGGGCGTGGTGGGAGACCTTGCCCGAGACGCTGCCCAGCAGGACGCGCTCGACGGCCGACATGCCGACGGTGCCCATGACGATGAGGTCGACGCGCTCCTCGTCGGCCACCTTCAGGATGGTCGCCACCGGCGAGCCTTTCACGACTAACTCTTTCGACTCGACGCCCGCCGCCGTACACAGTTCCCGGATGCCCGCGGTCGCCTTGAGGCCGGCCTTCTCCATCTGTGCGACTTCCTCGGCGTAGTGGATGCCGGCGTGGAAGGCCATGTCCGTCTCCATTACGTTGAGCACGACCACGCTGGCGCCCGTGATCTTCGCCAGGTATGCCGCGTGTCGTCCCGCCAGGAGCGCGTAGCTCGAGCCGTCGGTCGGGACCAGTATCTTCGAGTATACCACCGAGTCTGTCATCGCCCCTCACTCCAGCGTCAGCGACGTACCGATGCCCCGGTCAGTCAGCAGTTCCCGCAGTAACGCGTGGGATACGTTGCCGTTGATGATGTGGACGCTCTCGGTGCCCGCTTTCAGCACGCCGATGCTGGACAGTATCTTGGGTATCATGCCCCGGGAGATGACCCCTTTCCGGATGAGGTCCATGCATTCGGCTTCTGTCAGGTGAGCGATCAGCGATCTTTTGTCCGCCGGGTCCATCATTACGCCGTCTACATCGGTTAACGAGACAAGGCTCTTTGCCTTCAACGCGGCCGCGATGTCGCCGGCCGCGGTGTCCGCGTTCAGGTTCAGGCACCGGCCCTCGCTATCGTAGCCGATGGGTGACACGACCGGAATGTACCCTTTCGCCAGCAGGTCATGCAGGATGGCCGGGTCGACCCTCTCGACCTCGCCCACCCAGCCGTAGTCGACTGTCTCCTCGCGTCCGTCGACCACGACCTTTTCCGGGGGCTTCTTCCGGGCTGTAATAAGGCCGCCGTCATTGCCCAGCAGGCCGACGCCACGGCCGCCGTGGCGGGCGATGAGGCTGACGATGTCCGGGTTCACGTTGCCGACGAGCACCATCCGGACGATCTCCAGGGTCGCGTCGTCCGTCACCCGCAGGCCGGCGACGAAACGGGGGCTCATGCCCGTGCGCTTCATCATCGCGTCGATCTCCGGGCCGCCGCCGTGCACGATCACCGGCCTGGCCCCGAGGCCGCGCAGGGCCACAATATCACCGATAATGCCGCTCCGGGCCGCTGGGTCCACCATCGCGTGGCCGCCGACCTTTACGACGACGATCGCATCGCGTATGGCCCGGGCCTGCGGCGTATCCTCCAGTACGAGGTCTGCATGTCCCATTTTGGAAAACACCGACCTAATAAACAACCGCCATAAAAATAAATGTTGGCCTGCGGAGGAGGTCAGACCCCGCCCGGCCCCGTACCCGGACCCGGTTCGGAAGAGCGCGGGAGATCGGTGATATCGCGGTGAACGCTGCCGATCATGAAGCTCCCGTCGAGCTTTACGGGGAACAGCATCGACTGGATGATCCGCTGCCGGCCGTCCGCCAGGGTGATCCGGGATTCGATATACCGGTTGTATAGCGGAGAATCATGCGTCGTGAAGGCCTGCCGCACCCGGTCCTCGATCATTCTCTTGCGCTCCGGGGTTTGCTGCGCATCCGCCTGGAGGCGGGACTGGAACTCCCAGACGGGCTTTCCCATCACGTCCTCCCGCTTCAGCCCGGTGATCTCCTCCATCCGGCGGTTGAACTCGATCACGTTGCCGTTGTGGTCCGACAGGACTATGCCGTCGAAGGACTGCTCGATGAAGCTGCGGAACTTCGCCTCGCTTTCGCACAGCGCTGCCTCGGCGGCCTTACGCTCGGTAATCGGGCGGGTGTTGATCACGATGCCGTCCACGCCCGGGACCCCGATCATGTTCATCCCGATCGACTCGACGTCGAGGTAGTCGCCGTTGGCCTTTCGCACCCGGAACTCGGTCGGTATGCCCGGGTTCGTCATGGAATAGACCTGTCCCAGGTCCGCTTCCACCCGCGCCCGGTCGTCGGGATGGATGAACTCCAGGGGGGACTTCCCGATCGTATACCCGGCCGGATAGCCCAGGAGCTTTTCCGAGGACGGCGAATCGAACACGATCCGGCCCTCCCGGTCGATGATCCGGATGATGTCCGATGAGTTGTAGATGAGCGACCGGAACCGCACCTCGCTCTCCCGCAGGGCCTCCTCTGCGCGCTTGCGATCGGTGATGTCGGTGATGAAGCCTTCGAGGGCGATGTCGCCGGGCTTCTCTCCCGGCGCCCGCCGTCCCTGCTCCCACACCCATTTTTCCTCGCCCTTCGCCGTCCGGATGCGATAGCTGAGCTGGAAGGGGCCTTCTTTCGCGAGCGCGTCCTGGATGCGCTCCCAGACCTTTTCCCGGTCGTCCGGGTGGATCAGGTCGTTATAGGCGATGCCGCGGTTGTGCACCAGGTCGTCCGGCCTGTAGCCGGTCAGCGCCAGGCAGCCGTCGCTCACGTATTCCATGGTCCAGTCCCGGTCGTTGCGGCAGCGGTATACCATGCCGGGCAGGTTGCTGATCAGCGTCTCCTGGAAGCGCTGGGTGCGTTTCAGCGCGTCCTCCGCCCGCTTCCAGTCGGTGATGTCCCGGATGAGCGGCAGGAAATACAGCGGCCGGCCCGCCGCGTCCTTCACCATGCGCACGACAGTGCGGCCGTAGACCACGCGGCCGTCCTTGCGCAGGTAACGCTTCTCCATCTCGAACTGCTCGACCTCCCCGGCCTGCAGCGCCCTCACGTTCTCCATGCTCGCCTGCCGGTCGTCAGGGTGGGTGATGTCCGTGAACCGCATGGCCAGCAGTTCCTCGCTGCCATACCCGGTGATCCGGCACAGCTCCGGGTTGACCCGCTGGAAGCGGCTGTCCAGCGATACGATGGCGGCGCCGATGGGCGACTGGTCGAACGTGTACCGGAACCTGGCCTCGCTCTCGGCGAGGGCGTTTGCGGCCCGCCGCTGGAGCACGGCCTTCCAGAGGCCGTTCATGATCAGCGACACCTGCCGTACGTCGGCCGGCGTGTAGTCTGACTCCTTGTTGCCAAGCAGGGCGACGGCGGCCACGCGGCCGCCGTCCAGCACCGGCACCCCCAGCGTCCGCCTGACTGGTATGTGCCCATCCGGCAGGCCCCGCTTTCCAGGACGGTTCAGGTAGTCGTTCTCGATGGCCGGCCGGCCTGTGCGGAACGGCTCGGTACACAGGATCGCTTCGTTGAGATCGAACTCTGCGGTAGACGGGTCCAGCCGGGACAGGCGCCGCACTTCCCGGGATACGATGAAGATACGGGCTTTCCGGCCATGCTCGTCCGGCGTAAGGATATAGCCGACCCGGCTCCCGGTCTGCTCGACCGCGCGCTCCAGGGCGTACTCTGCCAGCCGCTCCACAGGCGCCGACTCCATCTCGTTCAGCGCGAGCAGCGCCTCAAGCCGGGCCTCGTCGAGCCGCAGCGCCTCCTCGACCAGCCGGCGCTCCGCGATCTCCTGCTTGAGCGCCGCGTTCATCTCGGTGAGCTCCCGGGTCTGCTCCAGCACTCTGCTGGCCAGGCTGTCCCGGGCGGCCTTCAGCTCTTCCTCCATGCGCTTGCGGTCCGTGATGTCGGTGACCATGGAAAGGGCGCCCGAAGGGCGGCCCTGGTCGTCGGTCAGCATGCTCATGTGCATGAGCACGGAGATGCGGCGGCCGTTTTTGCTGATCAGCGTTGTTTCGACTGACGTGCTGGCGCCCCGGTCCATCCCTGCCTGGTGTTTGCCCATGACGGCTTCGCTTTTCGGCGGCATATGCTCGTCGACCCGGGTACCGATCATCTCCTCGACGCGATAGCCGAGCATGTCGGCGAGGCGGGAGTTGACGAAGGTGGTCCGGTTATTCATGTCGATGACCCAGATGCCCTCGTTGGCCGTCTCGACCAGCTGCCGGTACTTTTTCTCGCTGGCCTTCAGCCGGTCCTCCGCGAGCTTCTGCTTCCCGACGTCCTCGAAGATCAGCGTGACTCCGGCCTGCCCGTCCTCGAACACCGCCGGGCTGAACCGGGCGCGATAACAGGCTTTGCCGGCGCCGGATGCAGCCGTGTCCTTACCGGACGGAATAGTAAGTTCCCGGACCGACTCCCTGCCCTCATGAGCCTCTCTGACGGCCGCGACGACTTCCGGCTCCGACAGGAGCGGCAGGTCGGCGATCTTCCTTCCGACGACCCGGTCCCGGCTGGCACCGGTCACCTCGTACAGCCGGTCGTTGGCGAAGGTGACCCGCATCTCTTCGTCCACCAGGACGACGATGTCGGACGAGAAGCTCAGCAGCGCCGATACCGGCATCCGGCGGGACAGGAAGTACACCTTGGAGGGGCCCTGCATTTTCATCTCGACCTGCCCCGAGACCACGAGGATTTCCAGGTATTTGCTCACGGAGTTCCGGTTCAGCTTGATCAGCTTTGAGATATCCGTCACCGTGAGCCCGCGGGGATGCGCCTTTAAGGTCTCCTTTATGGATGCCAGCTCTTTGTCATAACCTTCCATGTCACCACTGAACGGCCAATGTCGCGTTCAACAAACAGGCATTGTCGCAGAAGTATAGGTCGAATGCCATATATATGGTTGTTGTTTATTGATTTACAGAACTGCTTTGCGAAACCGGGTAAAAATAAGCCATGATGACCGATACCGGCAGGTGTAACAGGGAAAGGTTTCAGCACACCTTTTCGCCGGAGACATCGCGTATGATCGCGGTATAATGCCGGGCCCCGTCGGCTTTCCAGCCTGACAGCGATATCTCGATGTCGATCAGGGTCCCGTCCTTTCTTTTTCCGGCTCTCGCTACGGTATGGCCGGTATAGCCGCCGTCCGTTACCAGATCCCCGGCCTTCCCGAACCGGTCCTGGTGGAGGCTCAGGACTTCTTCAGGGACGATCACGTTGATGGACTGCCCTTCGACTTCGCCTGCCGCATAGCCGAAGATCCGCTCCGCCGCCTGGTTCCAGAAGCGGATGAAGCCTTTCTCGTCGCAGACGATGATGGCGTATTCCGCGGTCCGGGCCACGCTCTGGAGCATCTCCAGGCTTTCGCGCATCGTCCGCTCGGCCTGTCGCCGCTCGGTGATGTCTGTCACGATGCTGCCGATCATGTATCCGCGGGCCGTCCTGATGGGGAAGTTCGCGGTCAGGATGTCGCGGCGCCGGCCGTCGTGGCGCTGTATCGTGGTCGCCGACGGGATACTGTCCGGCTTGAAGCCGGTCTTCAGGTAGCCGAGAGTGCCGCTCCGGATGCGATCGTACGCCTCGCCGCTTTTCCGGTCGTCCGTAATCACGGAAAAGAGGAAGTCCCAAGCATAGCGGCCCAGGACCGTTTCACGCCCGACGCCGTATATCTGCTCGGCGGCCTGGTTGAACTCGATGACGCGGCCCTGCTCGTCCACGATAAGGATGCCTTCGGTCGCCTGGCTGATGACGCCCCGCAGCTTTTGCTCGCTCTCGATCAGCGCCTCTTCGGCCTTCTTGCGCTGGGTGATGTCCAGCGCCGTGGCCACGACCGTGGGAGCGCCGCGGTAGCCCATGACGCTGAAGGCGATGTCCATCCACCGTTCGCTGCCGTCCTTCGTCGCCAGCTTCGCCTCGTAGCGGCGCACCGGTTCCCCGCCGGTCAGACGGGACCGTTCGGCTGCGCGGACCATCTCACGCATGCCCGGATCGAAAATTTCCCAGAACTTCATGCCCAATAATTCTGCCCGCCTGTAGCCGGTGAGACGCTCCGCCGCGGGATTGACGTACAAGAAGTGATCGCCCTGGTGCAGGAGGATGGCCGCCGGGCTGGCTTCCGCCAGCGCGTTAAACTCGGTCTCGCGCTGGAGCGCCGTCCGCTCCGCCTCTTTCCGGGCGGTGACGTCGAGGCCGATGGCGATGACCGCGAGACCGCCCTGGTACTGCATCGTCGAAGCGGTCAGGTCCATCCACCGCTCGCCGCCGTCCCTCGTCGCCAGCTTTAGCTCATAGCGGGCAGGTGGAGCTTCTCCGTTAAGACGCATCCGCGCCCGCTCCTGTACCAGGCCATGGTACGCCGGGTCAAAGATCTCCCAGAACTTCATTTTCAGCAGCTCGGCCTGCGTGTAGCCCGTCATTTGTGACACGGCAGGGTTGACGTAAATGAGGTCTGCGCCCTGGTGCATCATGATGGCGGCTGACGAGCTCTCGGACAGGACACGGAACTTTTCCTCGCTCTCGATGAGCTTCTGCTCATAGCGCCTGCGCTCGGTCAGGTCGTGGAAGCTCCATACCCGGCCGAGGACGTGGCGGCCGGCGAGCAGCGGCCGGGAAGACCGCTCATAGGCCCGGCCATCGGCCATCTCCAGGAGGTCAAACGCATCTTCGTACGGCGTCGCGTAGATCTCCCGGACCCTCGCGAGGAAACCCCCGGGATCTTTCGTCTGTCCTGCGAGCAGGTCGAGGGCGGCGCGTTCGTCTCCGGCCGAGATGATCTCCGCGGGGACCCGGAAGATATCCCTGAACTGCCGGTTATGCGTGATAAACCGCCCGTCCAGGTCGGCGACCACAATGGCATCGGCCGTCGACTCCAGCGAGGACTGGAGCAGCGACAGTGATCGCTCGATCTCCAGCGCCGTCTTCTCGCGCTCGCTGACGTCCCGGGCAATGGCCATGCAGGCGACCCGGTCCGCGAGCTGCAAGAGATGACAGGAGACCTCGATCGGGATGCGGTGCCCGTCGCTGGCCACGATCTCGAGACCGAGGAATACCCGCTTGCCGGCCATCAAGCTTTCCATGACGCCGGGCCGCACTCCCGAGTCCTCCGGGGCGATCAGGTCCCAGACGCTGAGCGATAATAATTTCGCCGGGGGGTAGCCGGTGAGCCTGCTGCTGGCCTCGTTGGCCTCCAGGATGCGGCCGGGCAGTCCGTCTTCGCCGAAAGCGACGATGACGATGGCGTCCTCCGCGGCGCTGAACAGCTCGCGGTAACGCGTTTCGCTCGCCCGCAGCTCCTCCTCCGCGCGCTTGCGCCCGGTGATGTCCAAGCAGACCCCGACCAGGCGGACGGCCCGGCCGTCTTCGAAGGTCGTATCCCCCACGCAGTTGATATGCCTGACCTCGCCCGTCTGGTTGATAGCCTTGAAATCCACGTCGATGTGCGCGCCGTGCTGCAGCGAGGCCTGCATGGCCGCGTCGACCCGATCCCGGTCTTCGGGCATGACCAGGTTCAGGAAGCCCCGGTAGGACGGCGCGTACCCGGCCGACGACAACCCGAATATTTTAAAGACCTCCCCGGTCCAGCGCATGGAGTCGGTAGTGACGTCCAGGGCCCAGGTGCCAATGTTAGCGTTCTTCTGGGCCAGCGACAGGTTTTCCTCGCTTTCCCGCAGCGCAGCCATCATCCGTATCCGTTCGGTGATATCCTCGACGGTCCCCGCGAAGTAGAGCGGCGCCCCCGAGGGGTCCCGGACCAGCCCCAGCGAAACGTGGACCCAGGTGATGCTGCCGTCTTTGCGGACGTAGCGCTTCTCGTAATGGACGTGCTCGGCCCGGCCGTCGACGAGCTCCCGCGATTTCTCCACCGTGATCGCCCGGTCATCGGGGTACGTGATATCCGTGTACACGGCGCTCAACAGTTCCGCCTTGGAGTAGCCCGTGATTTCGGCCATCCGATCGTTCACGCGCAGGAAACGGTAGTCGACCGACGCGAGGACGGCGCCCAGCGGCGACTCATCGAACACCCGGCGGAACCGCTCCTCGCTCTCCCGCAGGGCGTTCTCGGCCGCGTCGTGCTCCCGGCGCTGCCGCAGCGAGTCGATACCGAAGGCCACGTCCCCGGCGATGTCCTCGATCAGCCGGATCTCCTGGCGGTCGAAGGCGTCCCTGGTCGCCGAGTACAGGGCGAGGGCGCCGATGACGCCGTTACGGGTCGCCAGCGGCACCGCCAGCACGGACGAGTATCCCCGCACGCGTGCGTCCTCTGTCCACAATGCGAAGCTCGCGTCGTCGATGTCCCGCGTCACCGCATGACGTCCGGTGCGGATCGCCGTGCCGACCGGCCCCCGCCCCGACCCGGAGTCGTCCCAGCGCACGGTGATTTTCTCCAGGTAGCCTTCGTCGTAGCCGTGCCAGGCCGCCGGCCGGACCGACCCGTCGGGCTCCGCGTAGCCCACCCATGCCAGCCGGTACCCGCCGGCCACGACCATGATCCTGCAGATGTCATGCAGCAGTGCTGCCTCGTCGCCGGCGTGCACGACCGCGCCGATGCACTCCGTCTGGGCGCGGAGCTCGCGTACGGCTTTGCGGAGGCTCTCCTCCGCCTGTTTCCGGGCCGTAATGTCCGCAATGAGCGCCAGGGACCCCGCGAACCGGCCGTCCTGGAAGATCGGCGACGTCTCCATGCTCACCATCAGCCGGGAGCCGTCTCTGCGGACGAACTCGAAGTCGTACTGGTCGCTGTAGCCCTGCCGCCGGCGCTCCATCCATATTTTCGCTTTCTGGACGCCCGCCTCGTCCATGAAGTCCTCGCGCGGACGGCCCATCATCTCTTCCGCCGTATAGCCCAGCATCCCGGCCATCCGGGGATTCACGAAGGTCGTCCGCCCTTCCCCGTCGACAGCCCAGATGCCTTCCTGCGCCAGCTCCACGAGCTGCCGGTATTTGGACTCGCTGGCCGACAGCGCCTGGTTGGCCTGCTCCAGCTCGGCCGTACGCTCCCGCACCTTTTGCTCCAGCCCTTCACAGGCGTCCTTGAGGTTCACCTCGGCGCGCTTACGCTCCGTGATGTCCTCCATGACCAGGGTCACGCCACGACGGCCGTCGCCGTAGACCGCGGGGACCAGCCGGGCGTTATAATACAATTCCTTCGCCCGCTTGCGCACGCAGACCTCCTGCGCGAACTCCTTGCCGTCGACCGCCTCCCGAAGGTGGCCGATCATCTCGCGGTCCGACAGGATGGGAAAAGTAGACCCTTCTGCCGGGCGATTCAGCATGTCCTTTTCCTCACGCCCGACCAGCTTCAGGAACGGCTCGTTGACGTTCCGGATGACCAGGCCTTCGTCCATGACCACGATCAGGTCCGAGGTCAGGCTGAACATCGCAGAGACCGGCAGGCGATGCGACAGGTAATAGACTTTCGACGGGCCGAAGGTGCGCATCTCCGCTTCGCCCGAGACCAGCATCATCTCCAGGTACTTGGCCACCGAGTTACGGCTCATGTCGATCGCCCGGGCGATCTTCGTCACCGTCATCCCCTGGGGATTATCCTTCAGGAGGGTTTTTATAGCCGTAATCTCGTCCCGGTTGGAGCCCATGGTTAAAAGAATTAACGGCAACGGTAATAATCTTTTGTATGTGAGCGTCAATAATGAATTACAATAATGCAATGCAAAGAGAGAAATCTATAAATATAATAACCGCTTACTATGGGCTGCGGACAGATATCCTGTCAGATTTCTGTACCCCCAACATTAAGAACTGTTGCTACAGATAAAAACGAAAAACGTGAAAACGTCAAAAACGTCAAAACGTTAAAACGTAAAAACGGGTTACTGCAGGCCGGTACATACCCCCACCGGCCTGTGATAAACCATCAACTCTTCTACGATTATAAGCCATGACGGCAAAAACGGTATTCTCTTATAGATATGGCATAGTGAAAACTAAAAGGGAAACTGCGGTCTCTGCGGCCTTTAACCGTGCTGCCGTTCCTTCACGCATAGCAGGACAACGACGCGTATTTCAACATCTTATAAATGCGTCCTGTGGCCGCATTAGCGTTTAGCCGCCATCATTGCATTTATTGAACATGCGACCGGACCGGAAAAACGATCTCGAACCTGGTGCCGTTGCATACAATGACGGAGACCCTGCCGGCCATCTGGGCAGCGAGCCCCTGCACCAGCTGGAATCCCAGCGTCTGCGGCGATTCCCAGGCGCCGATGGAGGGCAGGCCGATGCCGTTATCGGCGACAACCAGCCGGACCTCGCCGCGGCCGTCAGTCATCGTCACCCGGATCTCGCCAGAGCGGTTTCCCGGGAACGCGTACTTGAAGCTGTTGATGAAGAGCTCGTTGAGCAACAGACCGCAGGGAACGGCATATTCCACGTTGAGGGCCAGTGACGGCATCTCGACGATACAGCGGATACGGCCGGAGCCGTCGTCGTACGCGGAGGCCAGCAGTCCGGCCAGGTCGCGGACGTAGGCCGAAAAATCGACCTCGGAGAGGTGGCCGGACTGGTATGCGCGCTCATATATCATCGCGATGGTGCGTATACGGTCCTGGCACTCTTTGAATACGATCTTCGTGTCCTGATCCCGGATTTTCATGGAGTGAAGGCTCTGCAGGCTGGAGATAATCTGCAGGTTATTCTTGACCTGGTGATGAATCTCCTTGAAGACGTCGACGGGGTCAGGCGACGCCGTGACCTCTGCGAAGCACCACACCCAGGCGGTCACCCTTCCGTCTGCCCGGACCAGCCGCAGTTTCCGCTCGAGTCTGCGCCCGTCGGCCAGCTCGACGACGTCCCGGGCACCGTCCACAGGCGACAGACGCATCTCGAAAAGCCTGTGGATGTAGCTTTCCGGGTCCTTAACCCGGGATAAAAACACACTGCAGACGTCGGCGCCGGACACGTTGCGGATGATATCAATCTCTTCCTCGGCGATGCCCCACAGCCTGAGAAGGCCTTCGTTCGTGTCGACCAGCTCGCCGTCCGCGTCAATGATCAGCAGCCCCACGGGTACGGAATCCATAGCCGTACGGACGACGTATCGTATGTCTGTCTTACAGGTTGCGGCACGCCGGATGGCTGTGACATCCCTTAACGTTTCCATATAGCCGGCCGGCTTGCCCGACGGCCCGTATATCCGGCTGGCCTTGCAGGCGTAGACCCGGCTGGCGCCCACCCCTGGCACAAGGATGCAGGTTTCACCGGACAGTTCGTCTTTACCGGCCGTCGGCCGGTCATAAGCCTGGCTGAGGAAGCCTGCGGGCCGGTCGAAAAAATCGATGAGCATCGCGTGAGGGCCACCATAGATTTTCAAGGCTGCAGCCTTCGCGGGCTGGCCGATCATTTCCCGGGGGGCGGCCCCGGTGAGTTCTGCCATCGCCTTACTCCAGGCTACGATTTGATCGTTAGTATCGACGATGAAGGCCGGATCGCTGCAGGACTCGGCGATAGACCGAAACATGGGTAGGTGGTATTCACTTTCACTGAAAGAGACGGTCTGTTCGCCGCTTTTTGAAGGCCGGATCTTTGCAGGCAGCCTTCCGGCCATCATCACCGGGGCAGTAATAAGCCCGAAAAAAATTTCATAGTGTCCGGCCCGTACGGGCGTGTATGCCAAAAACGCGCCAGTACCGGACCAGCTAATGGAGAGGAGGGATAAGCCAGCCCATACCAGCAGGAGTATAAATGGAGTTAATACACATTTATTTTGTATTATTCCACTAATAAGAGCCATAATTATCCCGGGAGTCCTATACCTCTCTAACGCACAGGACTCAATTACTTGAAGGGTATTTACATATAAATATCTTACGTATATTGCATTGCAACATTGCAATTCAATACTACATGTCACTGTATACTGAAAATTTTATAATCGCTGTACTTTAAAGAATTTTTTATCTAACGCTTTTTCGTGTAATTACATATTTAACAGATATTATATTATTAAAATGCGCATTATCTACGAGAGCCAGCTTCGGCCCGGAGAGTAATGATGGAAGGCCCCGGACGGTTCAGGCCGCTCATGCGCCTGACACATCGCCGGCATTTGAATTTTTGCCGATTCTTTGCGATCCCGGCCCCAAGCTTAATATCCCGCGAGACCTAAATTATATTAACGCATCGGGCAGGAGAGACACGGATGACAGATACGATTTATGACGTGGCCATCATCGGCGCAGGGCCCGCAGGCATGACCGCCGGACTTTACTGTGGCAGGGCTAACCTGTCGACGATCATCTTCGGCAACATCTTCGACTCCAACCTGGCAAAGGCCGGGGACGTGGAGAACTACCCGGGTTTCGAGTCCATCCAGGGAATCGAGCTGGTCGAGAAGTTCAACAAGCAGCTGGGTAAGTATAATGTCTTACAGGTGCCCGCCTATATCAACCGGATCATCAGAGACGACGTCTTCAGGCTCATTACGGAGAACGGCGAGTTCGATGCCCGCAGCGTGATCATCTCCACCGGCTCGAAGCACCGGGAGCTCAACATCCCGGGGGAGAAGGAGTTCAACTACAAGGGCGTGTCGTACTGCGCGGTCTGCGACGGCTCGTTCTACAAGGGAAAGAACGTAGTGCTCATCGGGCACGGCGACCAGGCGGCGAAGTCGGCGCTGTACCTCGCGGGCCTCTGCAAAGAGGTCCTCATCCTCAGCAACCTCCCGGAGATCGAGACCACCGCTTACCGGGACCAGATCCTCGCCCAGCCCAACATCCGGGAATTCTTCAACGTCCGGGTGCTCGCGCTCAAGGGTAAGGAAAACCTGGAAGAGGTCGAGTATTCCATCAAGGGCGGCCCCCCCGAGACCGTGAAGACCGACGGCGTCTTCATCGAGGGCGGCACCCCGAACTCGGTGCTGGCCCAGGAGCTCGGCCTGCGGCTCGACGAGAGGGGCAATATCACCGTCAACCGGCCGGACATGACCACGGAGGTCGAAGGCGTGTTCGCCGCCGGCGACGTGACCGGGGGCATCCACCAGATCTCCAAGGCCGTCGGCGAAGGCGCCTGCGCCGCCGTCAGCGCCGCGCTGTACCTCAAGAAAAAGAAAGCCCGGAAGACAAAAACATAACCTCTTCTATAACGGGAGCGCCCGGCGGCCTCGCGCACGCGCGAACTGTCGATGGGCCATCAACACCAAGGCACGGCCGGTATTTTGTCTTATTTATGGCTGTACGTAGCGGCACACGGTGCGCGGTAAGTGGCCGCAGAGACCGCAGAGGGGCGCAGAGACCGCAGTTACTTTTTAAGGTATCGTATAGTATTAAATTAATAAGAAGCCGCGTTCTCTGCACCTCTCTGCGCCCTCTGCGGTCTTTTACCATGCTGCACGTCCTTCACGCAAGCAGAACAACAGCTGGAATTCCATTTTTTACCCGGCCGTGACTCGGCGACCTGCCGGCTCCTGGCGGCTCGTTGGATTCAGAACAGGGTCCATGCGGCCAGCATCAGGCCGGTGATGAGCGTCAGCACGATGATGACGGCGGCCGACTTGCGGATCACTTCGCCTTCCATGCCGATTTTATCTATGACGGCCGCGGCGTTGACGATCTTGGCCACGGCGATGCCGGACGCGATGCCGCCGGCGACGGCGTGGCCGGCGAAGACTTTCATGAGGTCGATACGGGAGCTGGCGGTGGCCAGTTTATCGGTCGCGGCCTCGAGTATTTTATAGAACATCACGTTGGACGACGTCTCGCTGCCGCTCACGAAGCCGCCGAACAGGCCCAGCAGAGGACTGACTAACGGGAACAGGAAGGCGCCGAGGCCGGTGGCGAGGGCCGCGCCGATGACGTAGTTCATGTTCATGGACATGTCGGCGGCGACCAGCCTGCCGGTCGCCGGGTCGACGGACTTCGCCGACCAGAACATGACGTAGGCGATGGCGAAGAAGACGGCCGCGGCCACGGTGGGGCTCCAGGCCCGCTTCAGCCAGACCTTGAGCGTCTTCACGGCCTCCGCCCTGTTACGGATCAACAGCGGCGCCGACAGCACCGTGCTCACCAGCACCCAGACATAGGCCTGCGTCAGCAGCTTCAGGTCGACGGACTGGTCGCCGGTGATGTGAATCTTCTGGACGCCGCCTAACGCGTCGTAGAGCCCCCGGTTGACCTCCGGGACGCTGATGACGACGCAGAAGAGCACCAGCAGGACCCAGGGGCTGAGCGCGCGCCAGAGGGGCATGACCGGGGCATCGCCGCCGTCGGCAGCAACGTGTTTCCCGGCAGCGCCCGCCCTGATGAAGATCGGCTTCCCCCGGGCGACCCGGAGCAGCAGGAGCGCGAGGACGGCCATCAGCCCGCCGAACACGCCGGTCAGGTTCATGTAGGCCGGGAACAGCCGGACGAAGGCGATGGCGGACAGCCCCAGCGTCAGGCCCGCGACGATCGACGGCACGAAGCCTTTCTTCACCCCGGCCCAACCGTCGGCGACCCAGAGCATGCCCATGGAGAGGCCGGTCGCCACGACCGGCAGGAACAGCGACACGTTGATCGCCATCTGGTTCGCGTCCAGGCCGAACGTGTCGGCCGGCGCCTTGATCGGCACCGCCAGCAGAGAGAAGGAGGTCAGCGGATCGTAGCCCAGACAGGGCAGCGCGATAGCCGCGAGCGGCGAAAAGCCCAGCGCGATCATGATCGGGGGCAGCATGGTCACCGGCGTCGCCCCGATGGACACCAGGAAGGTGCCGAGGCCCACGTTCAGGAGCATGATCTGCTCGTACCGTTCCGCGGCGATCGTCTTAACGAACGCGGTGATGCTGCGGATGGCGCCGGTGACGTCCATCATCGTGACCTGCAGGATCGTGAAGAGGACCATCAGCGCGATGCTGAACGAGGCGAGGACGCCCGCGAGAGAAGCGTAAACCGCTATCTCCGGGGACGTATTGAAGAACAATATGGCGATGGCCAGCGTCAGTATCCACCCGACGATCCCCATGAATGTCCCGCCCTTCTTGAAGAATACCAGCCCCGCGAAGACCACCAGGATCGGTATGACGGCGAGTAGAAATCCGATGATTGGCCCCATTTTTACCATCCTGCAGGGCCGCGATCGCCGGGCAAAGGCAGGACGATCGGCATGCTATAGCATAGCAAATCACCGCTCTTCGTATATAAAAATTGCCTTGACGAGGTTCTGTCAAGTTGGCGGGTGGTAAGATATTACCTGATAGGCTGTCAAAAGTCAGGTGGTAAATTGAGCTATGGTTTGCCGAACATCATACTGATTATTTATTACTTAAATAGGATTTAAAAATCAAAGTAACGTGCGGCCCCACCTCGGGTTAAAACCCGGGGTATGCAAGGGGGCCGCACTCTCAGGAACGCTACAACAGAACCTTATCTGAGGAAGTGTCGTAGACTTGACTGATCGGGCCCCTCTGCTACTACCGGTTTATGTTGTGACTCGTTA
>MVRA01000176.1 GCA_002067315.1 Methanocella sp. PtaU1.Bin125
ACGCGCGCGATGGCGCTCGCCAGAGCCTATCAACGCTCGCCAGAGCCTATCAACGCTCGCCAGAGCCTATCAACGCTCGCCAGAGCCTATCAACGCTCGCCAGTTATCATATGCCCGTCTGATACAATCAATTAAAACAAAATGATTTCCAGCGCCAGCACAGCTGCTGACGCCATTATCACGATCGGCGTGACCGTCACGCCGGTCCTTATGAACTCGGTGATGCCGGTGCTCCACTTTTCCACCCGGGCCGTCTCGATCCAGAGGATGCCGGCCAGCGCGCCGGTGATGGTGATGTTGGCGCCGAGGTTGCTGCCGATGACCAGCGAGTAAGCCATGGCCAGCGCCATGTCCGGCGTCTGCGCGATACCGGAGGTGATCGGCACCATCATGGCGGTCATGGGGATGTTGTTGACCACGTTGCACAGGAACGCCGACGACAGCGAGACGAAGAACGTAGCCAGCACCGGGTTCTGTCCGACGATGGCCACCAGGCCGCTGCCGATGGCCGCGTTCACGCCGCTGACCTCCAGGCCCTTGACCACGATGAACAGAGACATGACGAAGACCACCACCCGCCAGGATACCCGTTTCGTACGGAATATGGGGCGGCGCTCGGCGAGGTAGATGGCGAGGATGCCGATCGTGGTCACCGCCGAGAGCGGCAGGGCGAAGTTGCTGGCGAAGCCGCAGCCGATGAGGACGAAGACCAGGACGACGATGCCCACGAACACCATCGACTTATCCTTGATCAGCCGGCCCAGGTCGACCTCCTTCTCCTGCTCGTAGCTCATCGCGATCGAGTCCCGGTACATGTACCGGAAGATCAGGTAGTTCACGACCATCGCGGCGGCCGTGGGCAGGAACATCCAGGCGGCAAAGTCGAAGTAGCCGATGCGGAACCCGTCGCCGATCAGGATGTTGGTCAGGTTCCCGATCAGCAGGAACATCGACGCGATGTTCGCCGCGAAGAAGAACGAGTACATGAACGGCTTCGCGTTCAGGTGCGCCCGGCGGCAGAACTTGAGGATGATCGGCGTCAGCGTCAGGATGGCGATGTCGTTCGAGGTAAAAGCCGTGATCAGGCAGGTGACCAGGTAAGTGTACGTGAACAGCCGTCGCGCGTCGCCTCCGGCCATCTGCATGGCCCTGACCGCGCACCACTCGAAGAAGCCATAGTCGTCCAGGAACGTACTGATCACCATCAGCTCGATCAGGATGACGATCACGTTCCATGTCGTGACCTGCGGCGTGGCGTAGGCCGTGGCAAAGCCCAGCGCTTCGAGTACGTGGTGGGGCTGGAGGAACGCGAGCATGAGCAACGCGCCAAGTAACGCCCCCGTCGCCTCATTAAGTTTCCAGGGGCGGACCATGATGAGGAAATACGTGAGCAAAAAGACCAGTATCTCGCCGATCAAGCCGTATCAGCATCTGAATGGCGGAGGATAGAGATTAACGTTCTGGTCCGTATGTCCTGCGCTCGCATGATTGTACTAATACTCGTGCCAGAAGAGTGAAACACAAGTGTTATATACTATGTGTAACATGTGTTGCAATCGTGTCAGGCGTGGAATGGATACTATTGCTGGCGCAGATGCCATCGGGGCCGTCGAGCATAAGGGTCACGCTGTGGCGGCGCATGAAGGCCGCCGGGGCCGTCAGCCTGCACAACGGTGTCTGGGCGTTGCCCGCGTCGGCCAAAAACGAGCTGTTCATGAACGAAATATTCACGTATGTCCGCGAGCACAGCGGATCCGCTTCGATCTTTAGCGCCCGTGCGCTGACGCCGGACGTCGAGCAGCGGATCATCGACGAGTTCTCGAAGAATATCGCGGAGGACTATGTCGAATTCATCGATAAGTGCAAGGATTTCCTTATCGAGATCGACGGGGAGATCCGGCAAAAGAAATTTACATTTGCCGAGCTTGACGAGAACGAGGCCGAGCTGCAAAAGCTGACCAGCTGGCTGAGGAAAATCCGGGCGCGGGACAACCTGGGCAACGCCAGGGCCCAGGAAGCCGGCGACATCATGGAAAGCTGCCGCCAGATATTGAGGGCCTTTGCCCGGTCGGTCTACGCCAACGAAGGGATCGACGTACAGGAAAGCGAGATCGAGTACCGGGACGAAAAACCAGTCGAGGGTTAAAATTGATTAAGTCACTAACGGAGATGAGGAAATGGATTTAATTGTCTTTTTCCTGAGCTTTGTCGTCATTTTGATGGGCTGTGAATTCTTTACGAACGGCGTGGAGTGGGTCGGCAAGCGATTCAAGCTCTCCGAGGGTGCTGTGGGCAGCGTGCTCGCCGCCGTGGGCACCGCGCTGCCGGAAACCGTCGTACCGCTGATCGCCATCCTCTTCATCGGCGGGGACGCCGGCCACGAGATCGGTGTCGGCGCCATCCTCGGCGCGCCCTTCATGCTGGCCACCCTGGCCCTGTTCGTCTGCGGCCTGTCCGTGTTCCTGTTCATGAAGCGCCGGGGCACGAAGACGCTGCACATCAACGGGCAGCTGATCCGGCGGGACCTCAAGTTCTTCCTGCTGGCCTACGGCCTGGCAGCCGTCGCCGCCGTCGTGCCGCCCCAGTTCGACCTGTTCAAGGTTATACTGGGATTCACGTTGATCCCGCTGTACATCGTATACACGATCTATACCTTGAGGACGGGCGCGGCGTCCTGCGGCGAAGGTGAGGAGCTCAAGAGCCTGTATATCGACGGCATCATCCGCAAGTGCACCGGAAAGTCGGGCGAGCCGGTCGAATGCCCGGTCATCGCCGACGGCGACGGCAAGAGCATTATGATGCCCCGGCGGGAGCCCCCGACCGTCCTGATCATCCTGCAGGTGCTGGTGTCGCTCGGGCTGATCATCCTCGGGGCTAACATGTTTGTCGAACAGATCAAGGGGATCGCAGAAGTCCTGGGCATCAACCCGATGATCCTCGCGCTGATCATCGCCCCGATCGCCACCGAGCTGCCGGAGAAGTTCAACAGCCTGCTGTGGATACGGGCGCGGAAGGACACGTTCGCGATCGGCAACATCACCGGCGCCATGGTGTTCCAGAGCTGCATCCCGGTCACCATCGGCATCGTGCTCACCGGCTGGCACCTCGACGTCTCGACGCAGACGGGCTTCCTGCAGGCGGCCGCGATCGGCATCGCCCTGCTGTCCGGCCTGATCCTGTACAAGGAGTCCAGCCACAAGGAGATCAAGATGTCCGGGCTGATGATCGGCGGATTGCTTTATGTGCTGTACATCATACTGGTATTGTTTAACATATGAAGAGGCAGGCGATGCATATGGGAGAAATCAGCTACCAAAAGATCCTGGTACCCACGGACGGGTCCGAATACTCGTTTAAGGCCGGCATCCACGCCGTTTTCCTGGCAAAGAAGACCGGGGCCCGGGTCTACGCCCTGAACGTGGTCGAGGTCGACATGGCCTTCCGCAGCGGCATCCACTACGGGGAAGACGTATGCGGGCTGGAAAAGGCGGCCCGCGCCGCCACGGGCAGGATCAAACAGCTTTGCGATCAGGAGGGCGTGCCCTGCGAAGAGATGATCGCCCAGGGCAAGCCGGCCGACGCGATCGTCATCATGGCCGACAAGATCGGCGCCGACCTGATCGTCATCGGCTCGATCGGCATGTCAGCCATCGAGCGCGTGCTGATCGGCAGCGTCTCGGATAAGGTCATGCGGCACGCGAAATGCCCGGTCCTGCTGGTCCGCGAACAGTAGACGACCGTCCCGCTGGCAATGCAGAGTAAGGTCGCCGGAGCATCCGGTCAGGTGAGTTTTGCCCGGGGGTATGATCCCAGGACCTTCAACTCGGGCACCATTTTTTCCAGGGAAACGATGGCTTCCTTAACCGGGCCGTCCTCTAAGTGTCCTTCCACATCGATGAAGAACCAGTAGTCCCCCAGCGTGAGCCGGGACGGCCGGGACTCGATGCGGGTCATGTTGATCTGGCGGCGCGCGAACTCGCCCAGGAACTCGTACAGCGCCCCGGGCCGGTCACGGTCGAGGTAGACGGCCATGGAGGTCTTGTCGTTCCCGGTCGGGGCAGGTACTTTCTTACCGATGACGATAAAGCGCGTGTAATTCGCTTCTGTGTCCTGTATGCCCCGGGCGATGATGTTCAGCCCGTACCGTTCCGCGGCGGCCACAGACCCGACGGCCGCCATCTCGTTGAACTCCTGGGCCAGCTTGGCCGCGTGGGTGGTGCTGCCGGTCGGCCGCAGCTCGGCCTTTGGATAATGCTCCCGCAGGTACTTCCGGCACTGGCCGAGCGCCTGCGGGTGGGACAAAATGACTTTGATCTCCGACGGCTGGCCCCGGGACAGCAGGCACTGCCGGATGGGCACGATGACCTCGCCGACGATGGGCGACTTATTCTTGAGCAATTGATCATGCACGACGCCGACCGGCCCTTCCACCGAGTTCTCGATCGGGACGATAGCCTCGTCACAGACGCCGTCGTCGACGGCCCGGGCGACCAGCTCGTTATCGTCGAGGAAGACAAGCTCCGCTTTGTCGTTCCATTTCCTCGCGGCGATCTCCGAGAACGTCCCTTCCGGGCCGAGTAAACCTAGCTTCATCATAGTGCAAATAGGTTGTTAATTATTTAATTGTATGGAAAATGCTTCACTGAAACCGATCAAAAATCCCGGTGATTAGCGATTCATAGCCCTATTGCCGTCTACCTTAATCTAGCTTTCACTGAGCATGTGAAGGAACACAAGAAATGGTTAAAGGCCGCAGAGAACTCGATGGATGAAAAACGGGAATTTTCAGGTATAGGCTAATGAAAATCAGGCCTTATCAATGCAATTCGACTACTGTCACACTCGCCAAGGGCGTCAGGGGGCCAAGAGCGCCAAGGACTGATTAATAAAGGTCATATCACAATATCTGTAAAGGCTTGGCGCCCTTGGCTTCGTGGCGCTCTTGGCGAGCGTGACAGTAGTCACATAGCCTATACAAGGATATTTTCAGGGAACGCAGAGGAGCGTGCTAAGCACGCTGCAGAGCGCAGAGAGCGCTGTTTATAATTGACTAATGTTCTTCTGCATTCCTGGGATTGGCAAGCAGGAGTGCTACTAGTAATTGTCTATAGGTGCTTACTGTTTCTCTGCTGTGCGTGGAGAAATGCAAGGCACGATTATAAAGGCGGCAGCGAGCACGGCGAGCGCTGCGTTATTATGAGCAAGCCCGTTCAAGCTGCGTTCTAGCTGCGTTCGCTGCGGCCTTTAAGTGTTCCCTCTTTACCGCCACGCATAGCTATTAAACTGCTTTCGATAACGAGAAAAATAAAATGGGCGATTAATAAGACCGGGCCATCATGATCACGCGGTCGGTCGGCTTGCCGCAGATCGGGCACCTGCCGGCGCCCGTAACGCCCTGCGGCTCTCCGAGGAGCTTGCAGTTGACCACGTTCTCCATCTCCAGGCCGCAGGCTTTCTCACCGCACCAGGACATCCGGGCCCAGCCGCCTTCGACCTGCAGCTTCGCCTCGTCCAGCGTGGCGCAGTCCTTGATGCGGGCCAGCATGCTGTCGCCCGCCTTCTGCAGCAGCTCTGCCTGGAAGTCCATGAGCTTGCCACGGATCGTCTCTGCCAGGCCGTCCATAGAGACGGATTCTTTCCTGCCGTCCCGGCGTACGAGCATGACCGCGTTGTTCTTGATATCGCGGGGGCCGATCTCGATGCGGAAGGGCAGGCCTTTCATCTCCCATTTGTAGTACTTCGCACCAGGCCTTTCATCGGCGAAGTCGATGGTAGTCGCGATACCCGCCGCGTCAAGGATGGCCTTGACGTTGCCGCATGCCTGCTTCACCGCTTCTTCCTCCTTCTTGAACACGATCGGGATGATGACGATCTGCGTCGGGGACGTGTTGGGGGGCAGGATGAGCCCCTTGTTGTCGCCGTGGATGCCGATGACGGCGGCGATGCACCGCTCGGAGATGCCGTAGCAGGTCTGGTTCACGTACTCCCGCTCGCCCTTGTCGTTCTCGAAGGTGATCTCGAACGTCTTAGCGAACTTAGTGCCGAGCATGTGGACCGTGCCGATCTGCAGCGACTTGCCGTCCGGCATCATCGTGTCGAACGCCATCGTGTAGTCGGCGCCGGGGAACTTGTCCCAGTCAGGGCGCTTATTGATCATATACGGAACTGCCAGCTTCGTGAAGAACTCGCCGTACAGGTCCATCGCCTCCACGCACTGCCGCACCGCGTCCTCGCGCGTGGCGTGGGCGGTGTGGGCCTCCTTGAACGAGGTGACCTCGCGTAATCGTATCAGCGGCCGGGTGTGCTTGGTCTCGTACCGGAAGATGTTGACGATCTGGTACAGCTTCAGGGGCAGGTCGGCGTGCGACCGTATCCACAGCTTGTACATCGGGTAAATCGCCGTCTCGCTCGTGGGCCGCAGCGCCAGCGGGACCTCGAGCTCGGTGAGGCCGCCGTGCGTCACCCAGTAGACTTCGTCCTCGAACCCCTTGATGTGCTCCGACTCCTTCAGGAGCTCGGGCTTCGGGATGAGCATGGGAAACTGGCACTCCTGGTGGTCGACGTCCAGCAGGGCCCTGAGCATGTTGTAGACCTTCTTGCGTATCGAGTAGCCGAACGGGTACCAGACGTAGACGCCCTTGATCGGATAGCGCACGTCCATGATCTGCGCCATCATGAGGAGCTCGTTGTACCATTCGCTGAAGTTGTCCTTCGTCGGCAGTGTCTTCGATTCTTCTTCCACGATTTCACCCGCGTACTCTAAGCCATAATAGGCTGTTGATTATTAAAGTTTCCTATTATAATATAAACTGCGAGGGCCATTTGTTCCTGTAACGTTTTGTTCAGGCTGATAAGGTATCAAACACAGAGTCCACAGAGTTCACAGGGTACACAGAGTACGGTTAAAGAACGGGCTACGGCAGCCTCTTCCGATCGGACTTCGTGTACTCTGTGGACTCTGTGAACTCTGTGTTGAGTGCCTGCTTGCATGTACAATAGATACGGGAACCAGGCCACGTGGATATAGCGGCCGGGGGCCGCCCGCTGCATCTCAGTCATGCACCGTGGCATTGTTTCGCCACCTTCGTCAGGCAAATTCATTCGCACGGGACGTCCATAATGATCTGATGGCCACATTCATCAGGACCGGCATGATCAGGGCCAGGAGCCCGGACTCCATATATCAGGCGCACGGCGAGATCGAGAACGGCTGGTTCGACGGCCGATGGCATTTTTCATTCGGCGGACATGTCTACCGCGATCCGGCGTTCGATCACTTCGGGCCGCTGCGCGTTTTCAACGATGACACCCTGTCGCCCGGCGCCATATGGCCGCTTCATTATCACGAGGAGATCGAGGTCGTCACATACTGTGCCGGCGGCGTCTTCCGCCACGCCGACGAGCGCGGCCGGGGCGGCGTCCTGAAGAAGGGGTGGGTGCAGCACACGACGGTGGGCAGCGGCATGTACCACTCGGAGATCAACGACAGCCCGACGGAGCCGATGCGTTTCATCCAGATGTGGTTCCAGCCCGCGGCGCCCGAACTGAAGCCGTCGGTGGAGCAGAGGGCGGTCGACATTGCCGAGCGGACGGATCGGCTCCTGCCGCTGGTGTCGAATCATGCCCGGGGCGCATTGCACATCCGGCAGGACGTGGCTGTTTATGCGGCTCATATAACCAA
>MVRA01000177.1 GCA_002067315.1 Methanocella sp. PtaU1.Bin125
CTGATCGGCATATGAACATGTTTTTTAATGAGATCGCAATTTCATTTAAAGATGATGGCCTGAAATCTGAAAGAGAAACTGCGGTCTCTGCGCCCTGCAGCGTGCCATGGACGCTCCTCTGCGCTCTCTGCGACCTTTAACCATTTCTTGCATTTTTCGTGAAATACAGATTACAGAAATGAATGTACTCTGCAAGCCATCACAGTATAGCTTTGTCAAATCGTGGACGGGATAACACCGTGAAGTGCGTCTGGCGGCCCCCGTTTAATCCGTGGCCCCTGTTTTTTGCCACGGGCGGCCAGATACACTTTCAGGGAAGGGCGAGACGGTGTACGCCACGGGCGGCCGCATGCGATCGCCCGCTCACGCTATGTCGCAAACCGAAACCATGACCTGCCCCCGGTGCGGGAGGCCGATCGACCCGGATACGAAGTGCGAGCAGTGCGGCCAGCCGCTGTGCCATTACGATATCCGGGTGCTGGACGGCCACACGCTGTGCCCGCAGTGCTACAAGGAGCGGACGTTCGAGTATCATTCGAAAGAGTGCGACATCGCCCCGCATTGAGGTACCCATGAAATTCGAGGTCGTAGCAGTCAACCTGGACAGCGGCACACTGGGCGAAATAGCCTACGCGAACACCCTGCGGGCGCTCCGGGCGCTGGAAGAAGACGGCCAGCTGGACCGGATGAAGCTCGGCGGCACGGTCATGATCAAGCCGAACTTCACCCAGCCGCCGAACCCGTCGCTCAAGTTCGGCCCGCGGGAGAGCGATCTGTCGGTGCACAACCACGTTTGCACGGACCCGTTCGCCATCAAGGCCGCCTGCGACTTCGTCACCGCGCACGACGGCAAACCGCTCGTAGCCGAAGGCACCAAGTGGCCGGGCGGCACCCGGGGGGTCTTCCTGCAGATGGGCTGTGAGACGCTGCTCGAAGGGACCCGGGCGGTCATGGTGGACACGCTCACCGACCGGCGGGAGCAGCGGGCCGTCGTGTCGCCGTCGAAGACGTGGAACGAGGACTTCCGGGAGCTGGAGGTCAACCGCATCTTCGAGGGCGTGGACGTGCTGCTGAACATGGCCAAGCTGAAGTCCCACAGCAACTCGCTGGTTACCGGGGCGATCAAGAATATGTACGGCGCGCTTGAGCCGGCGAAACGCCGTGCCGAGGGCCACTATTGTGCCGACCCGCTGTGGGCGCGCATCTCCCGCTCGAAGATGGCCGAGGGGTACAAGCGGCTGTGCGAGACGTTCGTACAGGTGCACGACGCAGTCATCAAAAGCTTCAAGATCGACGAGATCTGCGTCGTCGAAGGGATCATCTCCGGCGAAGGCGACGGCCCGCTGTTCCGGCCGGCCCTCCCCCGCCAGGAGAATATGGTCATGGCCTCGGCGAACCGTCCGGCGACCGTGGACGCGGCAGAGAGCTATTTCATGGGCTACTCCCCGGAGTTCCTCCGCAACTTCGCCGAGTATGCGCTCCACGAGATACATTATGCGGCCGACGAGGATTTTCTCGAGTCCTACGGGAACCAGTACTTCCTCAAGATCGCCGAAGAGGTCGGCATGGGCAGGACCCGGGGCTTCGGAGTCTACACGATCACCCCCCGGGCCACGGAGATCATCCCCTGCGACATGCTGGGCCTGCTCCGCCGGGGCGACGTCTTCGCGCTCCCGACCTTCGTGCGATACGCCGCCAACACGCCGCTATACGAGCGCGTGCCGGATGCCGACTACGAGTTCAAGGTCGAGGCGTCTGCGTAAATCGTTGTTTATACAGATAAGGCATCTAACACAGAGTTCACAGAGTCCACAGGGTACACAGAGTACGGTTAAAGAAAAGACAGGTGCTACCTCTTCCGATCATACTTCGTGTACTCTGCGAACACTGTGAACTCTGTGTTGAGTGCGGCTTAGCGTATGCAGAGTTATACCGATTGACCGGTCTAAATTTAAATATCAGCGCGTACATACATGACAAATAAATAAAATAACCAGAAAACGTAACCCTGGAGGGCATCTGGATGAGAATCACCTGGCACGGACATTCGGCATTTGAGCTGCAGGAAAGCCTGATCACGTTGATCGATCCCTTTTTGGAGGGAAACCCGATGGCAGACGTGACGGCCGACGAGGTCGACCCGGACGTGATCGTGGTCACCCACGGGCACGCCGATCACATGGGCGACACGCTGACCATCGCGAAGCGCACCGGCTGCAAGGTGGTCGCCATCAACGAGATCGCCAAGTACCTCCAGTCCCGGGGCATCGACGCCCGGGGAGGGAACATCGGCGGCACCATCGATCTCGGGGTGAAATACACCTTTGTCCAGGCGATCCACTCCAACGGCATCGACGAGGCGGGGTTCGGCTGGGACGCCGGCAGCCCGGCGGGCGTAGTGGTCAGCGACAACGTGACCGTTTATCACGCGGGAGACACGGCGCTGTACAACGACATGTCGCTGGTCCGCGAGCTGTACAGGCCGAAGGTGGCCATGTTGCCCATCGGCGGGCGGTTCACCATGGACATCAACCAGGCGCTGATCGCGGTCCGGCTTATACAGCCGCAACTGGTTATCCCCATGCATTACAACACGTTCGACGTCATCCGGGCCGAAGTGGGCAAGTTCCAGCGCATGGTCGAGGACCAGACCGACACCGAGGTCGTGCTCATGGAGCCCGGCGATTCGATCGACGTGTGAACTTTCCCGGGCACATCGGCCTACCGGCCACGTTTTTATAGCGCAGGTGACCGCGATCCGGCAGGCGATTTATCATAGCCACTATGTTGTGATCGGGTAGAGTTGTATAAGACCATATATATTTTAATAGCTACATGGTTTAACTATACTTAGAAATTCATCCTGGTAAGCCTATCGAAACCATGATGACCCACAGTATTCGCCAGTATCCGCGACGATTGCATCAGAAGCGCAGGATGGACCGGTTTGCTATCAGACGCCGGGAAGCGATGGACACGATGTTTCGGTCGATATCATCCCCATGTCACGACATGTATGCCATGCAAGACGAAAGGAGAGGCTATAGTATATGAAAGGGAAGGCTACGACGCCACTTTCGCCGGAGGAGCGGCTTAGCCTGACCCAGTTCACCATGGACCACTTCTCCGATCCGTCGATCTTGATGGACGAGAGCGGCTGCATACTGTATGCCAACGATACAGCTTGCCGGTTGCTGGAGTATGACAGAAACGAATTACTGTCCCTGCATATCTGGGACATCGACCCGCAGATCACGCCCGCTGTCCATGAACGGAACTGGAAAAAAATGCGACATATGTACACGCAAAATAAGAGGACCGGGGCGCAGCTGGAGACCACCAACCGGACGAAGAGCGGCAGGATATTCCCGGTGGAGATTAGCATGGACTTCTTCGTTTTCCAGGGGAACGAGTACCTGGTGGGTACGGGCCGGGACATCACCGAGCGCAAGCGGGTCGAGGAGGAGCGCGAACGCCTGCTGCGGGAGATCGAGGGCCAGCGCAATCGCTTGCATACAATACTGGACAGTCTGCCAGTGAGCCTGTTCATCATGGACAGGGAGGGGCGAACTTTGTTTGCCAACCGGATCGCCAGGGCCGACCGGGGCGGCGCGTTTCCCGCCTCCATCGGGGAGCTTGCGAAAACCAGGATATGGTGGGCAGATACAGGTAAGCCGTTCGACGTGTGGGAATCCGGGCTGGTCCGGGCGCTCGATAAAGGCGAGCCCACGCACAGGGACATAATAGAGGTCGAGCAGAAGGGCGGCGCCCGCGTTGTGTACATCAGCTCGGTCGTCCCCATGTTCGATGCCAGCGGAGAAGTGGCCGGAACCATATGCATAAACCTGGACATCACGGAAATGCGCAAGCTCGAGAGGGAGCTGGACGAATCGCGAAACCAGGCCGAACTGTACCTCGACCTGATGGGCCATGATATCACTAACATGAACCAGGTCCTGATGGGGTACCTTGAGCTGATTGAGGCCATGCGTGAAGCCGGGAATATCGACCGGGAGCTGATCGACAACTCGATTAAGATCATCAAACGGAGCAGCCGGATGATCGACGATGTAAAAAAGCTCACCCAGTTGCGCACGGCAAAGGCAGCCCTGATAAAGGTCGATCTATGCGGAGTGCTATCCATGTTGAAGGCGAGGTATTCGGCTGTGCCTGACAGGTCTGTGACCATTAACTATACTCCCGCACAGGATTGTACGGTGATGGCAAACGACCTGCTCGCGAACGCGTTCGACAACCTGATGGATAACGCTATCAAGCACTCGAAGGGGCCGGTGACCATCGACCTCGTCGTTGATCACGTGACCATCGACGGCTGCCGTTATTGCCGTGTGGAGGTCGCGGACAGCGGGCCGGGCATTCCCCCCGACCTGAAGAAAAAAATTTTCATGACGCCGGGGGAGATACGGGAAAAGACCGTACGCAGAGGCTTCGGCATGTACCTGGTCCGGATGCTGATCGACTACTATCGCGGCCAGGTGTGGGTAGAAGACCGGGTCCCCGGCGACTACACGAAGGGCGCGAAGGTTGTCGTATTGCTGCCGGTCGCCCCCGCGTGATCCATGGCTTGAAGGGCGACGGCGGAGGTACAAAGGCGCGGCGTGCGGCCGGCCGGTTCAGGATAGCGCCCAGTCGTCCATCGTCTTGTAGAAGTCAAGCACCACGTGGCTCTTGCTGTCCTTCAACGCCGGGCCCAGCTGCTGCCGGAGCCTGCTGATGTAGGACTCGTACTCCTTCACGTCGCGGAAGGCCAGCAGCAGCACGACGTCCCACTCGCCGGTGATCGAGGCGTCCATGAGGACGTGAGGGTCGGCCTTGAGGGCGGCGATGAACGCTCCGCTGGCGGCCTGGTCGGCCGTGTCCAGCTTCAGGAACAGCACGAAGAACGAACGCAGGCCGATCATATCGTAGTCGATGGCGGCCCGGTACTTACGGATGATGCCATCCTTCTCCAGCCGTTTGATGCGCGTGGAGACCGTCTGCCGGGTGATGCCGCATTCCCGGGCGAGCTGCTGGTGCTGTACGCGGGCGTCCCGTGACAGGGCGGCCAGTATTTTGCTGTCGATCTCGTCGATATTGTAGTCTCTCATACGATTTAACGCGAGGTTAAAGCAGATGGGGCCCGGCGCCACCGGCATTAACGTCGCGGGTGACCTCAGGTACATATGTCGCTGCCCGGACGCATATATCTTTTGCTTAATGTTAAATAAAAATGTATTAATCTAACGTCAGAAAACTCTAAATAGTATATTTTCTGTTCATATGTTAAACGAATATCAATATCATTTGACCTTATGGTGATGAGTCGTATGAAGAATAATGATTACGTGGTAAAGGACATCGGCCTCGCAAAGCAGGGGGCCGAGCGCATCGAGTGGGCGAGGCGGCACATGCCCGTCCTGGGGCTGATCAAGGAAGAGTTCGCGAAGAGCAAGCCGCTGAAGGGCGTCAACGTGATCGCGTGCCTGCACGTTACCGTCGAGACCGCCAACCTGATTGACACGCTGCTGGCCGGCGGCGCCAACGTGGCGCTGACCGCGTCCAATCCGCTGTCCACGCAGGACGACGTGGCGGCGGCGCTGGCGAAGAAGGGCGTGAAGGTATATGCCATAAGGGGCGAGGGCCCGGAGATGTACTACGAGAACATCGAGAAGGCGCTCAAGATCAAGCCGAACGTGACGCTGGACGACGGCGCGGACGTGATCGCGACGGTGCACGCGAAGCATAAGGAGTACCTGAAAGGCATCTACGGCGGCTGCGAGGAGACCACCACGGGCGTCATCCGGCTCAGGGCGATGGCTAAGGATAAGGCGCTGAAGTACCCGGTGATCGCGGTCAACGACGCGGAGACCAAGATGATGTTCGACAACCGGTACGGCACCGGGCAGAGCACGCTCCACGGCATCATCAACGCGACCAACGTCCTGCTCGCGGGCAAGAACCTGGTCGTCGTCGGCTACGGCTGGTGCGGCCGCGGCGTGGCGGCCCGGGCGCAGGGCATGGGCGCCAACGTGATCGTGGTCGAAGTCCACCCGCGCAAGGCGCTGGAAGCGGCCATGGACGGCTACCGCGTCATGGACATGACCCAGGCGGCGGCCGTGGGCGACATCTTCGTGACGGTGACCGGCGACACGTCCGTCATCCGCAAGGAGCACTTCGTGAAGATGAAGGACCAGGCCATCGTCTGCAACTCGGGCCACTTCAACGTCGAGCTCGACCTGGAGGATCTCAAGAAGATGGCAAAGAGCACGGCCACCATCAAGGCCGATGTCGACGAGTACGTCCTGAAAAATGGCAACAGGATTTACGTGCTCGCCGAGGGTCGCCTCGTGAACCTGGCCTGCGCGTTCGGGCACCCGCCCGAGGTCATGGACATGAGCTTCGCCAACCAGGCGCTATCCGTCAGGCACATCGTCGAGAACCACAAGAAGCTCAAGAACGAGGTCTATAAGGTGCCGGAAGAGATCGATAACCGCGTGGCGAGCATGAAGCTCAAAGCCATGGGTATCAGCCTGGAGAAGCTGACGAAGGAACAGGAGAAGTACCTTAGCTCCTGGAGCGAGGGCACATAATCCGATCGGAGGGGCGGGCGAAATGACAGACGTCATCATGGTGGGCACGGTAGCGCTGGACAGCGTGAAGACGCCGTTCGGCGAGGTCGAAGAGACGCTCGGCGGCTCGGCGGTCTACGCCTCGGTCGCGGCCAGCACGTTCGCACGCGTGGGACTGGTCGGCGTGGTCGGCCGGGATTTCCCGGAGAGGCACATCGCGTTTCTCCGCGAGAAGGGCGTCGATCTCGACGGCCTGGAGATCGCCGATGGCGACTCGTTCCGGTGGAAAGGCTACTACGAGTACGACATGAACCAGGCGCACACGCTGGACACCCGCCTGAACGTCCTGTCACAGTTCAACCCCAAACTGCCGAAAGCGTACCGTGATGCCCGGTACGTCTTTCTGGCCAACACCGACCCCGAGATCCAGATGAACGTCTACGACCAGATCAACAACCCGAAGCTGGTCATGCTGGACACCATGAACTTCTGGATAGAGAACAAGAAGGACGCACTCTCCCGGGTGATCGAGAAGGTCGACGTCATGCTCACCAACGATGCCGAGGCCCGGCAGTTCTTCGGCACGCCCAACCTGATCAAAGCCGGACGCGCCTTCCTCGAGATGGGCCCGAAGGCCGTGATCATCAAGAAGGGCGAGCACGGCGCGATCCTGTTCACCGGCGACCAGTGCTTCGTGGCGCCGGCATACCCGCTGGAAAACCTGGTCGACCCTACCGGGGCAGGCGATTCGTTCGCGGGCGGCTTCATCGGCTGGCTGGCGAAGACCGACGACGTCTCGCCGCGCAACATGCGCAAGGCGGTCGTGTTCGGCAGTATCGTCGCGTCCTACAACGCCGAGGACTTCAGCCTCAACAAGCTGAAGACCATCACGCACGAGGACATCTTTAACCGGTACATGATGTTTCAGGACATAGCTTCATTTTAATAGCAGCCAATATTGACAGGGTGCTATGTCCAATGGATGGCCGCAGCGAACAGGTCAGGGAATACTTAAGCGACGTGTATGGTAAGCCCGTCGAAGTCATCCGCATCGCGGGGATGGGGGCTGAGCCCGGCGAGGCGGAGCTGAAGGGATTCGGCTATGGCAGGCCGTACGTAATCGATTTCATTTTAGAGGGCCGGGTACGGTCGGTCGTCCTCTCCTCCATGCGCGTCCAGAAGGGCTTCGGCCACGATACGTTTGCCGATCGTGCGGCGCAGATGCTCTGGTCCAACGCGGCCTTTAACACGCTGCCGCGCCACGTCCGCTCGATCGACGCCGGCTACTTCACGAAGGACGGCCGCCTGAAGAGCGCCGGGGACGCGGACGAGTTCTTCATCCTTATGGAACGGGTGAGCGGCATCGAGTATTACCGCGACCTGGACCGGATCAAGGAGTCGGGGTTCTTTTCGGGGCTGGACGTCGAGCGGGCGGTCGCGCTATCCGACTATCTCGTCTACATACACCAGCAGAAGCACGACGACCGGGCGCTCTGGGACCGTCGCGTCCGGGAGCTGGTCGGCTCCGGCGAGTGCATCATGGGGCTGGCCGACAGCTACCCTGACGGCTTCGCATACTATTCCCGGGACGACTTCGAGCGCATGGAGAAAGCGTGTGTGGCCTGGCGATGGAAGCTCAAGCCGCGCTATGAGCGCCTGTGCGTGGTACACGGCGACTTCCACCCCTGGAACATCCTGTTCCGGAACGGCCCCGACTTCACGCTGCTCGACCGGAGCCGGGGCGAGTACGGCGAGGCGGCAGACGACGTGTCCTGCATGAGCCTGAATTACCTGTTCTACTCGCTCCAGAAGTACGGGCGCCTGGACGGCGAGTTCAAGGAGCTCTGGGACCGCTTCATGGAGAACTATCTGGTCAGGTCGGGCGATTTCGCGATGCTGCAGATCATCCAGCCGTTCTACGCGTTCCGGGCCCTGGTCGTGGCGAGCCCGCTCTGGTACCCGACACTGGACGCAGAGGTCCGTGTCAAGCTGTTCAACTTCATCGACAACGTCCTGGCCGCGGGCGAGTTCGACTATAAGGACGTCAACCGGTACCTGAAAAAGGCAGGGAGGCGGTAGTCTGGCCTGGGCCGCCTGGTTCACCGGCCTCCCGGGCAGCGGGAAGACGACGATCGCCCGCGCGGCCCGGCAGTACCTCGAGGACCGGGGCGTCCGGGTCAAAGTGCTGGAGCTGGACGAGATCAGGAAGGTGCTGACGCCCCGCCCGCAGTACACGGAGCAGGAGCGATCGATCGTCTACGCCGCCCTCACGTACATGGCCAAACTGCTCGTCGACGAGGGCGTCAACGTGATCATCGACGCGACGGGGAACCTGCGCCGGTACCGGGATAACGCCCACGTCCTGATCGGCGATTTCGGAGAGATATACATCAAGTGCCCGCTGGAAGTCTGCATGGCCCGGGAGTCGGGCCGCAAGGCCCAGTTCGCGCCCCGGGGGATTTATAAGAAGGGAAAGACCGGCCGGAGCGCTACCGTCCCCGGCCTGAACGTCCCCTACGAGGAGCCGTTGAAGCCCATCGCGATCATCGACTGCCAGAGGCCGCCCGATGACGCAGGCAGGCAGGCCGCGGAAGCGATCCTGGAGCGTTTCGGAGGCCGACATGGATGACCTGGAGCTTGTGAAACGCCTGGCGGAAAGGGTCCTGGGTGCGACGACGGCCTATGTCTCTGCACATGCAGATTTTGCTGACATAATCCGCCGCAGGCCCCGCGACGTGACACGAAAGCTCGATATGTACGCGGAGCAGGCGCTGGACCGGGCCATCGTCGAGGAAGGCATTTCTGCGCGGGTCATCTCCGAGGAGATCGGGGAGCGCATCGTGCCTGCCGGCAGCCGCCCCGCGCTGACGCTGCTGCTGGACCCGGTCGACGGCTCGAACAACATGGCGGCCGGCATCCCTTACTATTGTACTTCGCTGGCCCTGTCCCGGAAGACCGAGGCGGCGACGTTTGCGGACGTCGAGGCGGCCGCCGTGGCCAGCGTTTGCTGCGGCACGTATTATACGGCAAGAGGCAAGGGCGCTTTCCTGGACGGGAAAAAGATCAGCCCGGCGCGGCGGGAAGGAAAGCCCGCCTATGCGATCTATTCCTACGGCGCGGGGGCCATACCCGGAGGCCTGATCGCCCTGGAGGAGGGAGACTGCATCGTGCGGACGATGGGCAGCATCGCGCTGGATATCTGCATGGTCGCCCGGGGCACCTTTGATGCCGTCATCGATACGCGGTCAAAAGTCAGCGGATACGATTTCATGGGAGCGGCGTTGATCCTCAAAGAAGCGGGCGGAGAGATTTGCCGTACGAACGGTACCGGCCCGGATACGCTTCCGCTCGACGTGAGCGGGGTGTCGATTATTGCAGCGGCAGGCCGGACGATGCTGGACCGGCTACTGACGGTCGTGAATCAATAATGGCCGGTGACCGCTGGGCTGCCGGCCCCGGATGCATGCCAGAGCACGGCGCGCACGCGCGCGGGCTGCGGTCGTAAACTGCGGCTGACTTCATCAATCACCGGCTCTGCAGCGGGAAACCCCACTTCCCCTGTATCCTTGCCCGCTCTTTCTCGAACTCCTCCGGGTGGTCCTCGAGATACTTGACCTTGCGGTAGCAGGCGGCGACGGCCTCGCGGGAGCGCCCGGAAGTCAACGACCAGTACCGGTCAGGATATACGTTGTTAAACTCCTCCGAGACGATCTCGCAGATGACGTCCAGCGTCCCGTAGGTACAGGCGACCTGGCAAAACTTGTTGGCCACGGCATCGCCGAACGCCGCCGAGAACAGCCGGCTCTCGAACCCGAGCCGGCGGGAAGCGAGCCCGCACAGTTTGGTCAGCGTGTCGAAAATGCTTTTACGTATGTCGATCTTGTCCCACTCCACCGGCCGGCTGTGGTAGATACGCCTGTGCTCCAGCACCTCGCTCGCCGCGATCGGGACCTTTTCCCCGAAGGCCTTTTCCGCCGGGGCTGCCTCTACCCCCCATACGATGTCGATGTCCTGCCAGGGCGGCTGCTCTCCGATATCGGCCAGTTCCGAGTACAATTGCCGCAGATCGCGCCACAGCTCGCCGATCGTCTCTTTGACGGGCCGTTCGATCTGAGGCCGGACCAGGAGTACGAGCTCCCCTTTATCCGATGCCACCTCGAATCCGGCCGGGAAGCCTTCGAGTTCCTCGTACTCGACCGGCAGGAAGAAGCCTACCCGGTCGCCGAGCTTCTCTATCTTCACTTCTGTGCGATCGATGATTTTCATGGCTGCTGGAAACATGGGCTGCCATGTTTATTAACTGGCGGCTTCGTTGAAAGCGGGCGGCCAGACGCACGCTGCGGCAATAAAGCTATATGGCATAAAGAAAAATCATATTCGATTTATATCATGACGGGCAAACTGCGCATCGCATGGGGAGTGACGGGAGCAGGCCACTACCTGAAGGAGTCTTACGCCGTGATGGCCCGGCTCCGGGAGGACGGCCACGACATCACGACGTTTGTGTCCCGGGCGGGCGAGGAAGTGTCCCGGATGTATGGCCTGTTCGACGACCTCAAGACTGTGTCGGACGGCTCCTATCTCAACGAAATTTTCCTCGACTCCGCGCAGGGCTCCAGCTTCCCGAAGATCGGCCGGTTCAACCTGAAGCGCTACGACCTGTTCGTGCTCACCCCGGCCACGTCGAATACCGTGGCCAAGATCGTCTACGGCATCGCGGATACGCTGGTGACCAACTGCGCGGCCCAGGCCATGAAAAGCGGTGTACCGTGCTACATCGTCCCTGTCGACCAGGAACTGGACGTTGTCTCGGAGATGCCCTACACCATCGATCGGACGAAGTGCGGGGCCTGCGAGACCTGCCCGCCGGCGGAAGCCTGCCCGAACGAAGCCATCGACGGACAGATCGACCTGCTGAAGTGCCAGGGCTGTGGCACGTGCACGGCGCTGTGCCCGGAGGGCGCGATCACCGGAGGCGGCCCCGTGCCGGTGTCCATTCGAAAAATCGATGCCAGGAACACGAAGGCGCTGGCCGCGATGGAAGGCGTGAAGATCTTCGCGAGCCCCCGGCAGATCCTGGAGGCCGTCCGCAAGAGTTAAATCCTTATGCCGGATAGAAGGTTGTGACGCCCCCGCGGTAAAATGAATGAGTTTGGTGAAGCCATCATTTTGTCGAATGCGGGGGTGCCATGGCATCATGACAGTGCGTCATCGTGAACGCTGCCAGCGTTACGGTGAACATCATCATCATCGGAAGTAGGATACTGACTTTCCGACATATATAGTTTTCTAAAGAAACGGATGTTCTACCGCCAGAATATCAGTGTAACGACGGGCAGGTGCCAGAACAGTGCCTTTGATGTCTGCACATGCATTCCCGTGTGTCTGCTCATGCACCCATGAGAAGAGTGATGAAAGATATAATGTCGCAGGGCAGATGATGAATGATGCAGGACATCGATCAGGCGGTACAGGCTGCTTTTAACGCGCATTCCGTCCCGGGATACAGCACGTTCTTCTACGCCGTTACGCAACTCGGGAGCGCGTACCTCTGGATTGCCACGCTGGCGATCTATCTGTTCGTCGGCCGGTGGAAGAAGATCGCTGCAGCACTGATTATCACACTCGCGTTCGGGATGATCGTAAACGAGGACATCAAGGGCATCGTCCAGCGCATCCGGCCGGAAAACGTGATGATCGGGGGCTATTTCACGTTCTATAATTTTTCGTTCCCCAGCGGTCACACGGAAACCGCCTTTATCCTGGCCACGGTGATGTCGGCGTTCATCGCCCTGCGTTACAGCCTGGTCACTTACCTGCTGGCGGTATCTGTAGGTATAAGCAGGATCTATCTCGGCGTCCACTATTTTACCGATATCATCGGCGGCGCATTGACAGGCATAGCAATCGGATGGCTGGCAGCCCTCATCCTGTTCAGGACAGGAATGATCAGGAATAACACAGTGTTATCCGCGATATGTAGCGCACTGGGCATACCTGCGATCGATACACTGCAGAGGCCGGACATCATCAAAGCGCTCATCGCCATCCTTTTCGGGCTGGGGACGGCAATGGTTCTGTTGCTGACGGGAGAATATATCCTCTCTCTGGCCACGTTGTCTTTTCTCTACATACAAATATGGACGGGGTTGAGTGAGCCTGGTAAAGCCGTCATGGGCGAATGAGCCGTACCATCCGCTGATAGCGTCCAGCGGTAATGGCCGGTGACAAAGTTTATACCGGCAGCCTGCGGGCCAGCCGGTCCAGCTCTTCGATGACCCTCCCGGGCGTATAAGCGAGTAGATCGGTCACCTCGTCCCTGTGGAGCATGTCGAGGGTCAGCGGAACGGAAACGCCCCCGGGGACGCCGCCACTGGCGGGCGCGCTTTCCATGTGTAAGCTGCCGAGCGGCACTGGACTCAGCTGCCCGGACGGGGTCTGTGACGGATCGATAATGACGTGTCCCGGCGGCCTCACAGAGCCTCCGATCACCGGCCTTTTAGACGCTTTAATAACCTGCGCCACCAGCCGATCGGTCAGCGTATCCCCTTTACCGGTATACTCGATCTCAGCCCGGTAGAACGATGCGGGCAGCATCGCCTTCAAAGACAACGCGACATTAAAAGAATTACCGGTCCACGATACGAACGGACGGCCATTCGACAGGCCGGCCGCCCGTTCGTCCTCCGCCACGGCCCTCGCCAGCAAAGCAGCCACCTCGATCGCGTCTTCCGCGGTCGCGTTCCTTCCCGGGACGATCTCGTAGACGACGCGATTGATTTCCCGGCCCTCGCCTTCACGGTTTGTCGCATAGAGAAATCCCATATACCTCCGGGGCATGAAGTAGAACCATGCGAGCGCCTGCTCCGGAGAAAGCGCGTGCTTTGCGTCGTCGAGGTGCTCGAACTTTTTTCTTGCATCCATCAACGCGGGCGTAACGGCTCCCGCCATCTGCTCTATATAAAATGGCTGGTTCAGGGAACCCCTCTTCACGACGGCCCGGACACGCCCTTTCGGGGGCCGGGTCAGGGTGGCGAGCTCCCGTCCGTGGAGGTACGCCTGGAGCTTTTCAGCGATCAGCCCGTAGTACAGGAGAAGGTCCAGGTCTCCATAAGGTCGCAGAATATCTTCGACGCCGGCCGCATAATCCCGCAGAGATGCCATGATAGCCTCTATGCGGCCGACGGATAAATGCGTTCGGTAGAAAAAAAGGGAGGCCCGGGCCCGGTCGGCCCATCGAATGGAGCGGCCGGGGCCCGTGGCCCCCGATTATTTCTTAACGGTGGTCTTAGGCGTCTGTGCCTTCGGCGTCTGTGTCTTTTGTATAGCCGGGGCCTGTGTCTTCGTCGACTGTACCGCCGGCGCCTGAGCTTTTTTCGCGGCCGGCTGTACAGTCTTCTGCTGTGTCTGCATTGTCTTCTGTGGCTGAGACTTCTGCACGGCCGGAGCCTTCGCCTGCTGAGCCTGCGTCTTCGGCTGGCTCGCGGTGGTCTTTTGGGGCTGTGCCTTCTGTATAGCCGGAGCCTTCGCCTGCTGAGCCTGTGCCTTCTGTGTCGGCATCTTTTGTGCCGCCGGCTGTACCGTCTTCTGTTGTGCCTGAGAGGTCTTCGGTACCGGGGTACTCTTAATAGCGGGAGCTTGCGTCTTCGGTGTCTGAGCCTTTTGTACGGCCGGCTGTACCGTCTTCTGCTGGCTCTGCGTTGTCTTCGGTACCTTAGCACTCTGTACAACAGGAGACTGTGTCTTCGGCTGACTGGCGGGCTTGACGGTCGCGGCAGGCTTCGTGATCTTCGTCTGTTCTGCGGCTGATGGCTGACTCCTAGTCGTGACCTGCTGTCCTGGTTGCGGTTTTACTGTCGCTGCCTGGGATCTGGTCACCGGTCGGGCCGTGGCCGCCGGCTTATCGGCGGCCTGCATCTGCGACTTGCCTGACGAACCGGACGACTTAACCGCGGCCTTCGGTGCCGCAGGCGTGGCGATGCCTTTGTCAGTCACTGTCTTGACCGGGGACGCCGGCTTATCGGCGGCCTGCATCTGCGACTTGCCGGAAGATGCGGGCGCCTTAACAGTAGATTTAGGCGTCGCAGGCGCGGATACGCCTTTGCCGGTGGCGGGCTTCGGCGTGGCCGCTTTATCGGCCGATGCCGGAGCCGCCGTCTTCGCGGGCGTTTTCAACGGCGACGTGTCTTTCTGTTTGCCCGTGCCCATGGGCGATGTGGCCGGTGCCGATGGCGTTATGCCTTTAGCCGCGGGAGGGACTGTCGATGAGACTCTCTTGCCATCGGTGCCGGGATCCTGTTTCTTTGCGGCAGGCCGTACCGCTGAAGCGCTTTCCGGCCCGGCCGCCGGCGACGCGCCGCCCTTCACGGGAGAGGACGCCGCGACTCTTTTACTGCCGGGTGTCCTGGCAGGCGTATCGATCGCCGCCAGATCTTTGCCGCCGGTCCCGGGTAAAGCAGCGAGGGATCCTTCTTTCGAGGGCGATGTTACCGATGGTGATACAGGAGTCACACCCTTTTTGCCTTTTTCAGGAATCGCGGTAGCAGATCCGGCCTTTACGCCCTTCGCCGGTGCCGGCGGGGGTGAGGCTGCACCTTTCTTACCGGAGACAGGCGTCGCCGCGATCTGCCCCTCTGCAGTCCGGGGCGTAATGGATGGCGAGAGCTTATCTGTGCTGATCGGATCTGGCCCGCGCGCAGTCATTTCCTGCCCTTTGATGGCTCCCGGCGCCACCGCAGGCGACGATGTCACGGTGCTTTTTTTACCGGGCAGTGGCGTCGCCACGATCTGCCCCTTCGCAGTCCGGGGCGCTACGGAAGGCGATACCGGGACGGTGCCTTTCTTCCTGCCCGTGACAGGCGAAGCCCCGTCAGTCACGACCGTTTTTCCGGCAGGGCCTGAAGCGGGCGCTGGCTTGCCCCGGGTCGCCAGGGTCTTCTCTTTTGGCACAGGCGTGGCCACTGTGCCATAGCCCTTCTCCTTTATAGTGGCGTCCTGGACCCTCTGCGATATGGCCGGCGGGTCGACGACGCCCGACTGTTTCGCAACGTTTGCGGCATCCAGCGCGGCATGGACGCCCGGCGTGGCGATGTCGGTGGAAGCCAGCCTCTGCACAGCCAGGTACGGGTCACCGCTCGACGCCGCCGCTGCGGCCGAAGCTGCTGAGGCAGCGATGCCGCCGTAGTCGGCGCCACCGGACGCTGCCGCGGAAGCTGCCGAGGCTGCCGCGGAAGCGCCCCGGGTGCCCACGGCCGTGGCGACGGCGTTAGAGACCGAGGCGACATTGCCGCCGGAAGCGGCAGCGGCCGCAGCGGCCGCAGCGGCGGCAGCGCCGCCATAATCGGCGCCGGCTGAGGCGGCCGCAGAGGCAGCCGCGGCCGCAGCGGTCGCGCTACCGAAGCCGCCGGAAGCGGCAGCGGCAGCTGAGGCTGCAGACGAAACGTCATATCCGGACGCGGCCGCAGCAGCCGCAGCAGCCGCAGCAGCCACGCCGCCCCCGTCAAGGCCTGCCGAGACCGCGGCAGAGGCGGCGGCCGCGGCAGCGCCTCCGCCGCCATAGACGTATGGCGAGATGCCGTCGTATGCGCCGTAGACATCGCCCCCGGACGCTGCGGCAGAGGCCGTTGCGGCGGCGATGGCGAACTGGTTCACGTAGATGTTCGGCGCGAACGTGTTTAGGAAGTATGACGGCGGTATGGCATAAGGCGGGTAACAGCCGCCATAGCCATAGCCGCCATAGCCGCCATAGCCATAGTCGCCATAGCCGCCATATGGGTAGCCATAATCGCCATAACCGTAGCCATAGTCGCCATAGCCATAGCCCCCATATCCACCGTAGGGCGGACAGAAGCCTGCCGGCGCCACGAGAATCGGTATCGGCACGTAAACGGGCACGGCCACCGGCACCGCGACTGGCACGGCCACCGGGACGATCACTGGCTCAACGGCGGTATAGCCGCCAGCCATGTAGCTATCATAGCCACTATACATTACGTCGATGAGTTCCGGGAAGGCCGGGAAACTCATGCGGTAGGTTGTGGTATCGATTACGAGCAACATGGGGCTCTCGAGCGTGAACAGGCTCTGCGTGCCATCCGGCGCGATGAAGGAGACACCGTTCACGTCGAATGAGGCCCGGTAATCGAGAGTCTCCCGGTACGTGGTATCGAGATCAATGATGAAAGTGTCCTCGTTTGCCCGCAGCGCATCATATAGCATAGACTTATCAACAGTGCCACCCTTATCGACTGAGGCGGCGATCCCGGACATGTCGATCTGTATCGTGTTCGCCGCGCGGTCCAGCACGCCCATCAGCGGCTGGCTCATCGTATATACGGTGGATTGCGACGAGTACGGGCTGGAGATCGCCATGCCGACTACTTCAAAGTACAGCCGGTCACCTTCCTGCGAGTTCATATACGTGGCCAGGCTGAGCTGATTCTCACCCGTAACGAACCCGGCCAGCCCGTCCAGGCCGGGAATTGTCACCTGCTGCACGCCCCCGGCGGTATTGCCCCTGTAAGGGGCATCGTAGAACTGCTGCGCAATCACAGGCGCAGATAATATAAATGAACATACGACCGAAAGTGCGATCAATATGCTTAACACACCCTTCGGTGTCATAAAGCTGTCAAGATTCAATTCCATCCCCACGGCAAAACATGTTTTACGAAAATATAAATTGATAGAACAGTTTTTCGCATGATTTTGCCTAGAAAGCTGTAATAAGTGAAACAGAGGATAAATTGAGCTTATTTGCCGTTTGAAAAACCTCTGCAGCCACAAATACACCAGGTAATTAAAGATACGAAGCTATAGAAAAATAATGCCGGTGACATATGTCACCGGCCCTCTGGTTGTTTATTTCCTGCGTAACTGGCTTGCGCTGCCACTGGCGGGCAACTTCGCTGCTCCGCCGCTGGCAGGCGTCGTTAATTGCTGGCTACGGCCGGCGGGCGCTTTCAATGCGCCGCTGGCGGGCGCGGTCAACTGCTGGCCGCCGGTAGCCGGTGCGCTTATTTGCTGCTGACGGCCGACACCGGATGGCGTCCTTAATGCGCCCGTAGCCGGCGTAGTCAACTGCTGCTGACCCCCGGCTGCCGGAGCCCTTAGCGCCCCCGTAGCCGGCGTAGTCAACTGCTGCTGAGCGCCAGTCGGCGTCCTCAGCGCGCCAGTGGCCGGTGTGGTCAGCTGCTGCTGACCGCCAGCGGCAGGCGTCCTGAGCCCGCCGGTAGCCGGCGTGGTTAACTGCTGGGGGGCACCGCGCTGTAACTGTGTCGGCGTGGTCGGCGCTCCAATCTGCCCTATCTGTCCGGCGGGGCCGCCAGCCCGGCCCGCAAGGCCGGTGGGGGCAGCGATCTGCTGGCCGGGCACGCCGGTAGGTGCTCCGATTCTGCCGGCAATACCCGTGGGTGCGCCGATCTTACCGATCTGGCCGGGTGTGCCTGTGGGTGCTCCGATCTGGCGAGGTAGACCGGTCGGCGCGCCCGGCACGCCTGTGGGCGCTCCCGGAACACCAGTCGGCGCCCCTATCTGACGGGGTAGACCGGTCGGCGCGCCCGGCACGCCTGTGGGCGCTCCCGGAACACCAGTCGGGGCACCAATCTTACCTGGAAGACCTGTGGGTGCACCGGGTACTCCTGTGGGCGCTCCCGGAACACCAGTCGGCGCCCCGATCTGACGGGGTAGACCGGTCGGCGCGCCCGGCACGCCAGTCGGGGCCCCCGGTACTCCCGGTGCGCTTCCAATCCTACCGGCCACGTCTGTGATGCGCGACGTGAGGTCGGTCGGACTGGCTCCTGGCTGGATATTTTGTATCTGTCTCTGGAACTGTTGTGCGCCCGGCGTGTTCAACTCAGGGGTCCGCGTCAGCTGTTGCGTCACCTGGGCCGGGTTTCCGCCGGCGGCGGCCGCCGCCGCAGCCGCCGAGGCTGCCGCGATGCCGCCGGTATCGGCGCCGCCCTGTGCTGCCGCAGCTGCCGCAGCCGCCGCCGCAGCCGCGCCTCCGCCGCCGCCTACGGCCGATGCCGCTGCGCTGGCGGCCGCAGCTGCGTTACCGCCACCTGCTGCCGCCGCCGCAGCCGCCGCTGCCGTTGCTGCGCCGCCTGCGCCCGCGCCGCCCGCGGCTGCCGCACTGGCTGCTGCCGCAGCCGCTGCGCCGCCCGCTCCTCCTGCAGCGGCTGCCGATGCTGCCGCCGCCGCTGCGGACGATGAGCCGCCGCCTGCCGCAACTGCCGCAGCCGCCGCAGCCGCAGCCGCGCCACCTACACCGGCGCCTCCTGTAGCTGCTGCCGCCGCCGCAGCCGCCGCCGCCGAGCCGCCTGGCGCATTGCCACCGGCCGCCGCAGCCGCCGCCGCAGCCGCGGATGCTGATCCGCCGCCCGCGGATACCGCCGCTGCTGCAGCCGCCGCAGCCGCGCCACCTACACCGGCGCCTCCTGTAGCTGCTGCCGCCGCCGCAGCCGCCGCCGCCGCAGCGCCACCTGCGCCTCCTGATGCAGCGGCTGCTGCGCTGGCCGCTGCCGCCGCGTCACCGCCAGTAGCTGCCGCCGCCGCAGCCGCAGCCGCAGCCGCTACGCCGCCCGGGCCTGCTCCGCCCGATGCGGCAGCCGCCGCCGCAGCCGCCGCTGCTCCGCCACCGCCGGACACTGCCGACGCTACTGCGCTGGCCGCTGCCGCCGCGTCACCGCCAAAGGCTGCCGCCGAAGCTGCGGCCGAGGCGATCGCGAACTGGTTCACGAAAATGTTCGGCTTGAAGAAGTTGCTGACGAACCCTCCAGCGAATGCGAAGGGGAACGGCACCGGCGCGATGATGATCGGGATCGGCACCAGGAACGGCACGAAGATCGGCGGCGTGATCAGGATAGGCCCGCCGAGAATGATCGGCCCCAGAACTGGCGGCGGAGGCCCATAGAAGCCGCCGAACACCTGGATCATCTGCGGGAAGGTCACCATGGCGATGCGGTATGCCATCGCGTCGATGATGAGCTGCGTCGGCTGCTGCATCTGGAACACCTGCGCCCTTCCGTCGGGCGGGATCATGGTGATCGCGTTGACGTTAAACATCGTCTGCAGGCCCTGGGCCCCCGCGTAAGTCATATCGAGGTCGATGACCATGATGCTGGGATCGACTCTCAATGCGTTATACACGTTTGCCGCGCTGACGTAACCGGCCTGTTTAACAGCGACGGCGATTTGCGAGATATCGATCTGCATCGTGTTCTGCGAGGGGTCGGCTATGCCCGGCAGTGGCCGGTTCAGGGCATACGCCACCGACTGCCCGGACTGAGGATTCGTGACGGCGAACCCGACCACCTGGAAGAACATCTGGTTACCCTGCTGCTGTAATGGCTGGACGGCCAGGCTCAGCCGGTTTGCGCCCGGCGAGAAGCCCTGCAGGCCTTCCAGACCCTGGATAGTCAATCCTCCTGCGGGGCCTGACGGGCCATAGCCCGCACCGGCCCCGGCATAATAAGCCGGCCCTCCATACTGGGAGACGGCCATGCCACAGAACTGCGTCGAGCATATTATCATGAATGAGATAAAAATACTGATCGCAGCCATCGAGCTAATGCTGTTGCGTTTCTTCAATATTCCACCCCCGGGTGGTTCTCATATATTCACGAATGAAAAAAAGTGACGTATTAATAATAGGCTTGAGGCAATATTGAACGAATTTTTATGAAAATAAGTATTATTATTAATTATTTGACAAATAAATGTAAAATATTGCTTTATTTACGATTATAAACGATAATATATCGCTATATACCATATAAGCCTGTATCTATGGTACAATATATCGGACACCGGCCCTGTCCGTGATCTGGTCCTGTTAAAAAAAGACCCGGCGAGAATAATCGCCGGGCATTGTTACGTTTATCGTTTTGCGAGTCCGCCACCTGCGGGTAGTCCGCCCGTTGCGGGCAGCCCTCCACTGGCCGGCAATCCGCCAGTGGCCGGCAATCCGCCGGTCGCAGGAAGCCTGCTCAGGCCACCAGTGCCTAACTGACCGGGCTGGGAGACAGGAGCGAACGTACTTGGAGGCAACGGCGTGCCAATGCCCCGGGTCCCCAGTGTCGCAGGCTGCTTGAAGGCCGTGGGCTGCTGGAACTGTCCGGGCAGGCCCGTAGCCATGCCCGTCGGCTGGCCGATACCCCGGAAGGGCATTCCGGTTGCCAGGCCTGTCGGCTGGCCGATACCCTTGAACGGCATACCTGTAGCCATCCCCGTCGGCATTCCGGTTGCCAGTCCGGTCGGCCCCCGGGCCGCCAGTCCGGTCGGCATGCCCGTCGCCAGACCTGTCGGCATACCTGTAGGCATGCCAGTCGCAATACCGGTCGGCATACCCGTCGGCATACCCGTAACCGGTTTGGTCGGCATACCGGTAGGCATACCTGTAGCCATCCCCGTCGGCATCCCCGTCGGCATACCGGTGACCTGTTTAGCCGGGATACCCGTCGGCGCACCGGTCGGCATACCGGTCGGCATACCGGTCGGGGCACCGGTCGGCATACCGGTCGGCATACCGGTCGGCGCACCGGTCGGCATACCGGTCGCTAGACCTGTTGGCACACCAGGACCGCGTGTCCCGATAGTTTTCGCCGCATCCTGGATGTTAGATAACAGGTTCTGCGGGGAAGCGCCGGCCTGTTTGCCCTGCTGGGCGGCCTGTAAGATCTGTTGCGCGCCCGGCGTGTTGAACTCCTTGGTCTGAGTCAACCGCTGTGCTGCCAGGGCCGGGTCTCCGCCTGCCCCTGCAGCCGCAGCAGCAGCAGCCGCAGCCGCTACAGCGCCGGGATCGTTAGAACCGGCCGCAGCCGCAGCAGCCGCAGCAGCCGCGGATGCGCCTCCGCCTCCGCCCACCGCGGTCGATGCCGCAGCAGCCGCAGCAGCCGCATTACCTCCTCCGGTCGCTGCCGCCGCAGCAGCAGCCGCAGCAGCCGCACCACCGGCACCGGCACCGCCGCCGGCAGCCGCAGCAGCCGCAGCAGCCGCAGCCGCACCACCGGCACCGCCGCCGGCAGCCGCAGCCGCAGCCGCAGCCGCAGCACTGCCTGAACCGCCACCGGCCGATACAGCCGCAGCAGCCGCAGCCGCAGCCGCACCACCGGCACCGCCGCCGTTAGTTGCAGCAGCCGCAGCCGCAGCCGCGGCCGCAGAACCACCGGGGAAACTACCACCGGCAG
>MVRA01000178.1 GCA_002067315.1 Methanocella sp. PtaU1.Bin125
AACGCTAACGTTATTGTTGACATAGAGCAACGGCGCGTTGACAAAAAACCCATTCAACATCACGTCGCGGGGATCTATCCCGCTAGACGTCGGCGCTACAGTCATGTTACCCGTTACAGGGTAAAAAATATCGCTGGCAGAAACCGTACCAGGCATACAAAAGATCACGTCCGTGAGCATTTACCCCTGGCCGCTGCTACGGACATACCTCATGATTTGCCATATGATATAAAAGGACTACGCAACACGGGGAAACCATAATGCTATGGTTTCCCCGGCGCCGGGCGTTCTTATCTACCCCTGAACGCTGCGATCGATTTTACTTCTTTTCGTGCTTCGCTTTCAGGTAGGGCATCAGGCCGCCTGCCTCTAGCAGCTCCTGCATGAACGCGGGGATCGGCTTCATGGGCAGCGTCTTGCCGGTGGTGTGGTTGATCACCACGTTCTTCGTGAAATCGACCTCCAGCTCGTCGCCCTGCTTCGCGTTCTTCGCGATGCCCGGGCACTCGATGAGCGGCAGGCCGATGTTAAAGCCGTTGCGGTAGAAGATCCTAGCGTAGGACTCGGCGATGATGCAGGAGACGTCGCAGGCCAGGATGACCTGAGGCGCCTGTTCGCGCGAGGAGCCGCAGCCGAAGTTGTTGGCGGCCACGAGAATGGGCTTCTTCACTTTTTGCGCGTCGGCATAGAACGTCGGGTCGATGGACTCGAACGCGTGCACGGCCAGCTTCTTCAGGTCCAGCTCGTCGTACTTGTACTTGCCGGAGATGACCTCGTCCGTATTGGTGTCGGGCGGGTAGATGCGCAGCACTTTAGAGCGGATGTTCGTCAGCGTCATTTCATCACCTCGCGGGGGTCGGTGACCTTGCCACAGATCGCGCTAACGGCGGCCACCGGCACGCTGGAGAGATAGATCTCCGCCTTGTTATTGCCCATGCGGCCCTTGAAGTTCCGGTTCTGGGTGGACAGCACCTTCTCGCCGTCGCCCAGCGCCACCGTCCGGCCGATGCAGAACCCGCAGCCCGGCGGGCATACGGCGGCACCGGCCTCGACCAGCGTCTGGATGTAGCCGGCCTTCATGGCCTCGAGCAGTACGCCCCGGCTGGCGGCGTAGACCACAAGCCTCGTGTGCGGGTGGACCTTCGCGCCTTTAAGTATCTCGGCCGCGGTCTTGATGTCTTCCAGCCTGCCGTTGGTGCAGGATCCGATGCAGACCTGGTCCAGCTCCATGCCGGCCAGCTCGGATACGGGCCGGACGTTGTCCACGCGGTGGGGAGCGGCGATGAGCGGCTCCAGCTTCGTGGCGTCGACGTTCAGCTCTTTTGCGTAACGGGCGCCCTTATCCGGCGCCAGCTCGCGGTACTCGCCGGCGCGGCCGTACTTCGCCAGGAAGGCCCGGACCTTCTCGTCCGCGGCGCACAGCCCGACCTTGCCGCCGGCCTCGATGGCCATGTTGGACATGACCAGCCGCGACTCGACGCTCATCTTCTTCACGGTCGAGCCGAGGAACTCCATGCTCATGTAGGTCGCGCCGTCGGCCGTGATCTCGCGGACGATGTGGAGGAACACGTCCTTGGAGGTGACGAACCGGGGCAGGTCCCCGTCGATCTGGAACTTGTACGATTCCGGCACCCGCAGCCAGGTGGTCCCGTAAGCCATGATGGCGCCCACGTCGGTCGAGCCCATGCCCGTGCCGAAGGCCGCTAACGCGCCGTGGGTGCAGGTGTGGCTGTCCGCGCCGATGACGATCTTGCCCGGCGCCGCGAACCGCTCCGCGACGATCTGGTGACAGATACCGTCACCGTTCTCGAAGAAATGGGGCATCCGGTTCTCGCGGGCGAACTTACGCATGAAGATCTGGACGTTCGACACCTGCTCGCTCGGCGACGGCGAGGCGTGGTCGCAGATGCCCGCGACCTTCTTAGGGTCGAACACCTTCCGCGTGCTCAGCTCTTTCTCCATCTGCTGGATGGCCAGCGGCATGGTGCCGTCGTGCGAGAAGACGAAGTCCACCGGCACGGTGACGATGTCTCCCGGAACGCAGTCGGTGCCGCTCTTTTCGGATAAGATCTTTTCAGCCAGGGTTTTGCCCATTGAAGTTCACCTGAGGTTTTCGAACACCTACCGTGTGTTCGACTGTATCCGCTAATGCGCGCAAGAGTTTATAAAGTTTATTACGCGGCATGTGCCGTTGCCCCGGGGGGATGACGGGCAGTTACTTGAATGTGTGCCCTCACGGTGCACAGGTTCTGGCAGGGTTAGCGTTTTATACTATCGCGTTAATCAAACGAAATGCCCGGGATGGATATGGGAACGATCAATATCGCCGCATGGATGAAGGAGTTCCGCGTGAGGTTCCTGCTGTTCGTCACGCTCCCCGTGATCCTCGGCTCGGCCATCGCGTACGCTTATTTCCCCGGACAGTTCAGCCTGTTCTACTTCGTCCTGGCGGCGGCCGCCATGATGCTGCTGCACGCCGGCACTATCATTATCAACGACTACTTCGACTACGTGAGCGGGACCGACGTCGTCAACCAGTCGCGGACCCCGTACAGCGGGGGGAGCGGCATGCTGCCGGACAAAATCCTCAAGCCGGGGCACGTGCTCGCGGCCAGCCTGCTCTGCTTCGCCGTCTGCATCGTCCTGGGCCTGTTCATCGTGGCCACCCGCAGCACCGGCGTGCTCCTGATCGGCGTCGCCGGGGTCTGGCTGGGCCTCGCCTACACGGTGCCCCCGTTCAGGCTTGCCTACAGGGGGCTCGGGGAGCTGGCCCGGCTGATCGCGACCCCGCTGATCGTGCTGGGCGCGTTCCTGGTGCAGATACCGTTGACCTCGGGGCCGGGCGTCGACGTCGCATGGCCGGCGATCTTCGCCTGCCTGGCAGCCTCCGTGCCGGTGGCGCTCCTTAATACGGCGGCATTGTACATCTTCGAGTTCCCGGACTACGAGGCGGACCGGCAGACCGGCAAGCGCAACCTGGTCGTCCGGCTGGGACCGCAGAAAGCCACCAGCCTCTTTATCGCGATGCATGCGCTGACATACCTGTCGCTGGCGATGTTTGTGATGACCCGGCACATACCATGGGTCGGGCTGGCGGCGTTCCTGCTCCTGCCCGCGTCGGCCTATGCGACGGCCGGGCTGGTTAAAACGTACGCCGATGCCCGCAGGCTGGTGCCGTACATGAAGGCGGCCAGCGGCACGTACATCGCCGGCAGCGCCATCATCGCGCTGGCGTTTCTCCTTTAATTATCGCCAGCTCGTACATGATGGCGGCCGTCGCAACGATCCCCCGGCGATAATTCTCGATGCTGAAGTGCTCGTCGGACGAATGCTCGCCGTCCCCCGGGTCGCCCCAGCCGGTGATGACGATATCCTGGACTCCGACGGCCTTTTTCAGCATGGGCACGATGCCGCTGGTGCCGCCGGAGCGTACCAGCACCGGACGCTGGCCGAACGCGGCCTCGAGCGCCCGGCTGACGATCACGACCGCGATGCTGTCCCTGGAGGTTACGAAAGGCTCATGACAGGAGTCTATATGGAGATTTACGCCGATGCCGGGCGGGATCAACGAATCCACGTGAGCTTTTAGCAGCCGGTAAATCTCGTCGGGACGCTGGTCGGGCACCAGGCGAAAGCTTACCAGCGCTCCGGCGCTCGCGGGGATGATCATGAGGGGGGCCCCCGGCAGCGCGCCGCCCCAGAGGCCGTTGACGCTTAGCGTAGGCCGGGCCATCACGCACTCGAGCGGTGTATAACCCTCCTCTTGAGCGACCGGCTCCACTCCCAGCATGGCTTTGATCCCGTCCCGGTCGAAGGGCAGGGCGGCAAAATCCGATCGCTCCTCCGGCGTGACCTCCCGGACCCGGTCATAGAACCCCGGGACCAGTATCCGGCCGTCGGCATTTTTAAGGCTGCCCAGGATACGGACGAGGACATCGGCCGGGTTGACTATATCTCCCCCATAAATACCGGAGTGTAGGCTTACAGACGGCCCGGAGACGTCGACGGTCACCGACAGTAGCCCTTTTGACCCGTAGTAGGCCGCGGGCATGTCGGACCGGTATTTCAGGATGTCGACGACCACGACGATGTCCGCACAGAGCAGGCCCTTGTGCTCCCGGATGAAAGCGCCCAGGCCCGGGCTGCCGATCTCCTCTTCGCCCTCGAGCAGCAATTTCACGTTCACGGGAAGTCCGCCATCGACCGATATGGTGCAAGCGATGGCCTGGAGGACGCTGAAAAGCTGGCCCCTGTCGTCCACGGCGCCCCGGGCAAATATCAGGCCGCCCCTGACGACGGGAATAAAGGGAGATACGGTCCATTCCTCCGGCGGGCCGGGCGGCGCCACGTCGTAGTGGGCATATAACAGCAGCGTCGGCGCTTCCGGCGTCTTACCATATTGTGCGAAGATGACGGGAAAGCCGGGCGTCTCGTATAGTCGGGCGTCGAGGCCTATGCGCGTAAGGTATCCCAGCAGCCAGGCTGCCGACTTACGAACGTCAGACGCATGTGCCGGGTCCGCGCCGACGCCCGGTATCCGCAGGAAGTCGAGCAGGTCGCCGAGCGATTCCCGGTAGTTCGCGTTAATGTGGTCCAGCAGAGCCCGGGGTATCATAGCGCTAAATCGCCACCGTACGCACGGCCGGCCGCACGACGATAGCGTTGCCACGCTCGCCGGCACAACCGCTACATAATAAAAACATTGGCGGATATTTATCTTCATATCACGGAAAAATCGGACGGCTATGCCCGTAGGCTTATACGAGGAAACGACCGGTTCGGGGAACCGGCAAGTACGATGAGCGCGTCCATAGATGCCGTGATCGATGAAGGTAACCGTCCGGGACAGATTACTGATAATCGCTAAGGTCTATTGTTTTTCCTTCGGCCTCGATATGAGGGCTGGTGACGATTCCATCGAAGTGAATGGGCACATGGACGTTACCGCCAATGTTCGCATTATCCCCCAGAGCGATATGGATAGTGCCGATGGCCTTCTCGTCCTCGAGGATGATGCCGCATAATTGCGCTTTCGGGTTCATGCCGATGCCCAGCTCAGCGACGTTCCTGGCATCAGGCCCGATCTTCGCGAACAGTTCGTTCAGGTCGTCGGCACGATCGCCCTGCGCGCCGGTGCAATAGCCGTTCTCGATGGTTAGTTCCAGCGGCGACTTTAACAGCCCGTAGTCCCCGAACGATCCGTCGATGACTGCGACCCCGCTGGCATCGACGGGCACGGTCAGCACTTCGCCGCCCGGCAGATTGGTCAGGCCGCCTCCGGCCGTCACCGTGCCAGTATCGCACATCCAGAACCCTTTATGTAGCTCGAAGGTAATATCCGTGCCCTGTTCTGTGGTCACCCGGATTTCGCTGATCGATTCGAGCTGTTCGACCAGGTTTCTCATCATTTTTTTCATCCGGGGAAGGTTCGCTGTGATGCCGCCGGTCGAAAACACTCTCCTGACCAGTTCGCTGTCTTCAGACTGGATCGGCATCGAGCCGATCCTCGCGCCGTTGGCGCATGCGTTCCGGGTCGCTTCCGTGTGAGTCAACGAATATCTGGTCGCCAGGATAGCTACGTCAGTGTCCTGCATGGCCAGGGCCACCTCTCCGGGAGGTTCCTCGCCGCTCCGGGTATGCAGTTTCATCTCGAGATACGAAGCATCGCATCCCAGCTGCAGCGCGGCATCGTAAAGTGGCATTCCCAGGTCTTTACGTAACGAATCGGTTACGATCAGCACCCGCTCGCCCGGTTTAGCCCCCATGCAATCCTTTAAAGCGATCCGGGCACTTCGCTCGACGCCCGGGACCGGGCCGACCCAGTTTCCAATAGTATCGCCCGCTGATGATACCATCTCGACACAGCCTGCGGCCCCTGATCCGATGGTTAAGGCAGAGGCGGCTGCCATAGCTTTTAAAAAATCCCGCCTGCTGATCCCCCTGCAAGCCATTACTATCAGTATTAGAGATAAACGATAGAAATATCTATCGTTATTACCGACGGAGGGTAAAGGTCCCGCCTGACAAAATTGCCCATCACCAACAGGTAAAAAGATGTATAGCTTTACATAGTATGCCAGAAATAAGGTATAGAGAAATTCGATACAATACGATACAGTACTGGTGAATAATATGGAAGCGATGAGGGAGATAGAGCTGAAGGGTCACATCATCGACTCCTTCCTCCTGCCCAAAATCTTCGACAAAGTCATGGACATGAACGGGGAGTTCGAGATACTCCAGTTCGAGATCGGCCGCCAGAAGACCGATACCAGCTTTGCCCGGCTGATGATCAAGGGCAAGGACAAAAAACACTTAGAGAACATTATCAGCGAGCTCCACCGACTCGGCGCACAGCTGCCGGAGGCCGAGGACGTCGTGGTTGCTACCGCCCCGAAGGACCGGGTCGTCCCGAAGGGATTCTATTCGACGACCAACCACCCGACCTATGTGAAAATCGCCGGCGAGTGGAAGCGGGTCCAGGACCAGAAGATGGACTCCATGATCGTCATCCGGGGCAACGTGCCCTCGTGCGTCACCCTGGGCCATATCAGGAAAGGCGACAGGGTCGTGGTCGGCAAGAGCGGGGTGCGCATCGTCCCGCCCGAACGGCCCCGCGGCCATACGATCTTCGAGTTCATGGGCGGCCAGGTCTCCTCGGAGCGGCCGTCGCAGTCGCTCATCAAGCAGATCGCGGAAGAGATCATGGAGGTCAAGGCGAACGGCGGCAAGCTCGTCATCGTCGGCGGCCCGGCGATCATCCACACGGGCGGCCAGCAGGCGCTCGCGGAAATGATCCGCAACGGCTACGTGGACGCATTACTGGCGGGTAATGCGTTAGCGGTGCACGACATCGAGTACAACCTCTACGGCACGTCGCTGGGCATGGACCTGAACACGGTGGAGCTGGCGCCGGAAGGCCACAAGCACCATATCTACGCCATCAGCGAGATCACCCGCGCAGGCTCGATCAGAGAAGCGGTCGAGAAGGGCGTGCTGACCGGCGGCATCATGTACGAGTGCATAAAGAACGATGTGCCCTACGTGCTCGCCGGCTCGATCCGGGACGACGGCCCGCTGCCCGACGTGATCACCGACTCGATGGCCGCCCAGGACATGATGCGGGAGCAGCTGAAGGACGCGGACATCGTGCTGATGATGGCCACCATGCTGCACTCGATCGCCTCGGGCAACTGCCTGCCCTCGGACGTGCGGACCATCTGCGTGGACATCAACCCGGCCACCGTCACCAAGCTGATGGACCGGGGCAGCGCGCAGGCGATCGGGGTGGTCACCGACGTCGGCACGTTCCTCCCCTGGCTGGCCGAGGAGCTCATGGCGCTCAAAAAGAGCCGGCCCGAGGCGTGCATCTGCATAAAAAACGAGAACCCCATTAAAAAATAGACGTGCCCGATCTGATCATGGCGGAGAAAACGGCAATGACAGCCATCAAAGCCCGACCGCTGGGAAAGACCGGGGCCGCCCCGTCCCGGGTGGGCCTCGGCGGCGAGGGCGTGTTGCGTACGTTCGGCAAGTCGGCCGCGGCCAAGGCCGTGATCGACGAGGCCGTCCGGCAGGGCATCACTTATTTTGACTCGGCGAGAGCCTACGCCGGCAGCGAGGGCTACTATGGCGCCTACTGGCCGTTCCACCGCGAGGAGCGGGCCCGCGTCTTCCAGACCAGCAAGTCGGCGTCCCGGGACCGCGAGGGCGCCATCCGGGACCTGGAGACGACGCTGCGCACCATGGGCGCAGAATACCTCGACCTCTGGCAGATCCACGACGTGCGCACCATGGACGACGTCAGTGAGATCGAACGGGAAGGCGGGGCGCTGGAAGTCTTCATCCAGGCGAAAGAAGAAGGCCACGTGAAGCACATCGGCGTCACGGGACACCACGACCCGGATGTCCTGACCTACGCGATCGAGCACTGGCCGGTGGACACGGTGCTGCTGCCGGTCAACCCGGTGGAAGGGGCCATCGGCGGCTTCCTGGACCGGACGCTGCCGGCCGCACGCCGCAAGGGCATCGGCGTGATCGGCATGAAGATCATGGGCGCCGGCAGCTTCCTTTATCCCGAGCTGGGCATCACCCCGGAGCAGCTGATCCGGTACGCGCTATCCTGGCCGATCTCCGTGGCCATCGTCGGCTGTAAGACGCCGGAAGAAGTCAAAACGCTGGCCGAAACCGGCCGCACGTTTACGCCCATGAGCGACGACGAACAGCAGAGGCTGGTCGCCGCTTTCAAGCCGTTCGCCCGGCAGCTGGCCTATTATCGCGGGGACCTCAACAATAAATGACATGCATACGAGTTTTCGATGGGTAATTGTTCAGGTGTCTCTTCAACAGGTGGCCATGGCCAGCGCACGCGCGCGCGAGCGGACGGTCGCCAGTCCATGAGACTCGCTTGATGAAGAACAGTTCTTCACGCGCAGGCAATG
>MVRA01000179.1 GCA_002067315.1 Methanocella sp. PtaU1.Bin125
GTAGCGTTTAATGCCTATTACCGGTCAAGGGGTGACCTGGAATGATCACGGATGTAATCGAGCCGATAGGGCTGATAGTGCTCGCGCAGTTGCTGTATACTATAGCCACATCGGCGGCCATCGGTGTCATGATCTGGTATGCAGACCGCCGGGAACGAACGCCGCTCGTCCGGGGTGATGCCCTGTGACGGAAGGGAAGAACGTCGCCACCGGCAGGATGGCCGGGAAAGGCTTCATCCTCGGCGGGCTGGCCATGGTAGCCGCGGCGATGGTCATGTATTTCATCAAGGGGGCTGGCGGGCAGTTAAGCTTGCCGATCGGGGCGTTTGTCGCAGGCCTGCTAATAATCTGTGCGGGAGTGTACTACTACATCAAAGAAAACGGCCGGCCGGTTGCCGATGAGCGCAGCATGAGAATATTCGCACAGGCGGGGAACATCACGTGGTTCCTCACCTGGCTAATGCTCGGGACTCTGGGCGTGCTAGCGGCTGTCGGTGCCCTTCCAGTCAGTTTCGAGATGATTGTCTGGCTAGTCTGGATAGCCACGCCATGGGTTTTCGTGATCCTGCGGTTCGTCATCGACCGGAGGGGCGAGGAGGTATGAGGACGTCTGGAGGTGTCCAGCCGTGAGGACGTCTGGAGGTGTCCAGCCGTGAGGACGTCTGGAGGTGTCCTGCCGTGAGGACCCGCATCAAGGAGTACAGGGCGAAGTACGACATGACCCAGGAAGACCTGGCGCAGAAGGTCGGCGTCCGCCGGGAGACCATCGTGTTCCTGGAGAAGGGCAAGTACAACCCGTCGCTGAGGCTCGCCCACGACGTCGCGAAGGCGCTGAAGACCTCGATCGACGAGCTCTTCATCTTCGACGACGAGGACTCCGTGGTGACGGAGGAATAAGTTATAATATATCGGGCGAAATATTTATACTACCTATGTTTAATAGGTATACCGGTTAAGCGGCGAGGACTATGTCAGTAACACCAAGGGATAACGCGGCTTTCGAGGCAGGGATCAAGCTCGGCGCGCTGTACCACCAGTTCGTGGGCACGCCGGTCAGCATGAGCACCGTCGAGTCGCTCGAGCGGGCGATCGCCGCGAGTATAGGCGTACAGCCATATGTCCGGTCTATCACCGTGCATATCGACAGGAAAATGATCGAGGACAGCCTGAGCTCCTTCGGCTACACCGAACTGAAGGGCCCGATGCTGAAGGTCGACGGCGTGATCAGGTACGATCGCTACGAGACGCACGTCGGCATCCAGTACAAGGACGGCTATCCGCTGATGTTCATCAAAGACATAAGGGAGGTATAGGATGAATTTTATCGAGAGAATCATCGGGCTCTTTACCAGCCCGGATAAGACAATGGCAGACATCGCGAAAGAGCCGCGCATCGAGGAGGCGGCCGTCATCGTCGCCCTCTATGCGATAGTGTCCGCCATCTCTGCATATATCGCTGCAAGCCATATGAAGTACGTTTTCACGGACCCCGCCCTGGAAGGCATGGCCAGTATAATGACTATCTTTACGGCTGTCATCGGGCTGATCGCGCCATTCGTCCTGTGGGTCATCATCACGGCCGTGCTGTACCTGTTCTCGATGGTCTTCGGGGGCGAGGGCAAGTTCCTGGCCTTGTTGACGGGCATCGGGTATTCCCAGCTGCCGAAAATAATCGTGACGCTCATTCTCGCGGTCCTGCTCACCCAGGCGCCGGTCATCACCTACGAGATCTCGTCATCGGGCCAGACCCGGGTTGTGGACGGTGATCAGGCAGTCGGTTTATCGAGCCCGATCTCCATCGCCCAGCAGATCATAGGACTGATCGGCCTGCTGTGGTCGTGCCTGATGGGCGTCTTCGCGGTGAAGCACGTCCTGAAGCTGAGCACGAAGTCCGCGGCCCTCGTCGTCGGCATCCCGCTGGTCATCTACCTGGTAATCAGCTTCGGCTCGGCGTTCCTGTACGGGCTGCTGTAATCAGGCCGCCCGTAAGGGCGGGCCTGTTTTTTTTACAAAAAGTAGATGTGCTTTTCTGCCCATCATTTAATGTATGAATGGCGCGTCTCAGCCAAACCAGAAGTATATCCTCGCTGACATTGCTGCTAAGAACCCGAAGTCTGTCGCGGACACGATCGTCGCGGGCATGCTTTCGGATGAATACCGTCGCCTCGAGGCCGTGTTACAAGGAATCCGCCAGCGCTACCTGTCGCTCGATGTGGACGACCCGGCCAGCGAGCACGAGATCGCCGACCTCCGCATCGAGGCGCTGGAGGCGTACCAGCCGGCATATACGATCGAGTCCTGGCTGACAGAGCGCGACGTCGACATCGGGCCGCTGCTACCGCAGTACCGGGGCGAGTTCGAGACATCGGCCGTCCACAAGAAGGGCTGGGACCTTTCCTTCGTCAGCCTCAAGGAAGGCGCGATGCGGTCACTGGGCGGCCATTGCAACGTCATCGGCGAGGTGGTCATGCTGGAGCGACGGCTGTACCACCACACGTACCTGGCAGCAGTCATGCAGCCCGCCGGAGCGGACGAGGGTAAGAAGCCGGCGGAAGGGGAGGACGTCGAGCTGGAGTTCCACTTCTCGACCGTCGTATTCGACGAAGACGTCAACGCCCTGGTTTAAGCCGCCAAGGTGCCAAGAAGAGATGCCAAGACGCCACTGTAGAAACTATGAGACGCCAGGGCGCCAAGTGTATTTTTTTAGTTTCAAGTCGCCAAGTAGCCAAGCTGTAGCACATGCTATTGGTTTATAACACTTGAGCCCTTGGCGGCTTGATACTAAAAAAAGATCTTGGCGTCTTGGCGCCTCTTAGTTTCTACAGTGGCGTCTTGGGCACTCTTCTTGGCCACTTGGAATCTTGGACGCTACAGTAGTGTGCGTAGCGACAGGGCCAGCCCGACGACGATGTCCCCGGCAATGAGGCCGGAAGCGGTGATGCCGTTGTCGTTCTTGAGGTAGCCCTTTTTCGCGATGTACCACGCGATGACGCCGCCCACTAGCAGAGCCGCGCACAGCGAGACCGGGAGGATGAGGCCCAGGGCCACGCTGACGGCCGATATCTTGTACCGGTACAGGACCAGCGCGATGACGATGCCGGCCAGGACCAGGGGGATGCTGATCGAGGGCGACGGGACCCGGTTGACGGCCGTAGTGGCCATCTCCAGCCACATGACGCTGTAAGGGGCGGGCAGCGCGCTGGTGCCGATGCCGTACAGGCCGTCCAGGAACCGGATGATGGGGATGCAGCAGATCCCGCCGGCGATCGAGCCTATGGCCATCGCCCCGATCAGCCCTTTGCGGCTGACGTTGCTGTACTCGGCCGTCATGGACGCGGTGAGGGCCAGCGAGAAGCCCATGACCATGGCCACGACGAAGCCTTCCAGGATGAGCAGCGGGACGATGTCGCTAAACGCCAGCCCGACCAGGAGGATGACGATGAACGACGAGATGCCGACGCCCATGGACATCTCGGCCCGGCCCCGCGTCTCGATCACCTGGAACAGGAGCGCGATAGGCACGCAGACCAGGAATATCCAGGCGGGGACGCCGGCGAAGGCCTGCATCATGACGGCGGCGACGACGATGAGCGCCAGCAGCAGGAGGTCCTGCGCACGGGGCTTGCGGCGCTTTTCATGACCTCCGTCGCGTGCGACGGCCGGGACTTTCGCCGTTTTCTTTCGCAGCCGTCCCCACTGCTCGCGCAGGGCCGGCTTGAGGATGACATATAGCGTGATCACCGCCGTTGTTACCATCATCGACACAGCGGTCGAGAATACCCAGGGATTTTTCATATGCGTCGTGTAATCGACCGCAGCCCCCTCGACGAAGAAGAGGACGGCCAGCGACGCCGCCGCGCCCAGGGCGATCTGCAGGCAGGCGTTGACGCCGATGAGCATCCCGATGCCGATCATCATGGGCGAGACGCTCACGCCGGCTACAGTCAGGCCGACGGTCTCCGGTATCGCGCCCAGGCCCCTTATGAGGGCGATACCGCCTGACAGGGCGCCTGCCGTGGCCATGCGCATGGTGGAGACCCGGAACTGCAGATCCCGCTTTTCCGCCGCCAGGAGCCGGATGATCGATGCGCTGACCCGCGATCCCGGCCACGGGAACCCGCCCTTCAGGAAGTAGCCCTCGAAGTAAACGGCCATCAGCATGCCGATGATGCCCGACATGCCCAGCAGCGCCATCATGGCGTAGTCCGACAGGACAAACGGCTCGCCTGAAATAATAATGGCTCCCAGCCCGTCGGTATAGGCGATGACCGCCGCCGTGGAGCTCATCATGATCGCCAGCACGTAGACGAAGGCCCGGGACTTCACGGCTCCCGCGGCGAGGAAAACGAAATACGAGAGGAACAGGAGCAGGAATATGATGCCGTCGGCCATGCCGGTCTTATAGGCCATATAGACGGAGATGAGGGCGTTCACGATGCTGAACAGCACGCCCACGATGATCGCTGGTATCCTGTCATCCACCACAAACACCCGTATCCCTCACTTTATGTGAGTAAGAGGTATTAACGTTACGGTGTTTCCGGTCTTAACACGGGCATCAGAGCCGGCTGAACAACGTTAATATACCAGTCCGGCTAATGCTTCGAGGGGTCATTGTGCAAGCGAAACACGCGGCGGCCATTATCACGGGTATCTTCGGGGGCATCATTTTTACCCTTTTTATGACGCCGGTGGCCGCGCTGGATGTAATGGCGACCTCGCTTGCGGCCTATGGCCTGTTCGATATCAGCGACTCCCGGTTCGTGATCAGCGTCCTTGGTTACCTGCTATACCCCGTATGCGGGGTCATTTTTCTGGCTGCCGGGTTTATGGCCGTCCGGCTGGCCAGGCCATACCTTAAAGGGACCGCAGATGTGGTAACAGTATCTGTCCTTTCCGGGCTCACGGCCGGCGTCATCCGGGCCGTCGCGTACGACGTTCTATGGGCGTCCCGGCCGATCGCCGAGTCGGCGATATACCTGCTCCTGGCCACCCGCAGCTTCGACGTCCACGCCTACCGAATGCTCCTGTCCGGCGACGCCGTCGTCGGCTATGCCGGCCCCTGGTACGCGCCGGCGAGTTTGATCGTCGCCTTCCTCGTCGACGGGCTGATCATCCTGATCGGGAGCCTGGTGCTCGCGCTCGCGGGCGGCATGCTGTACGTCGCGCTTTCCCGTGTCAAAAAAGGGGTCCGCTCAAGGCTTGAACCGGTTGAGCAACAGCGAGTTTGACACCACCGACACGGAGCTGAACGCCATCGCCGCCGCGGCGATGATCGGGTTCAGGCTGATGCCGAAGAACGGGATGAGGATGCCGGCGGCGATCGGGATGCCGATGATGTTGTAGATGAACGCCCAGAACAGGTTCATCCTGATCGTCCGTATTGTTGCGCGGCTCAGTTTGATGGCTGTCAGCACCCCCCGCAGGTCGCCGCTCATCAGGGTGATGTCCGACGCCTCGATGGCCACGTCGGTCCCTGTCCCGATCGCGATGCCGACGTCGGCCTGCGCCAGCGCCGGCGCGTCGTTGATGCCGTCGCCCACCATGGCGACGTTTTTGCCCTCGGTCTGCAGGTTCCTGATCTCGTACGCCTTGTCCTGCGGGAGGACCTCGGCCAGCACCCGGGCGATGCCCACCTGCTTCGCGATCGCCTCGGCCGTGCGCCGGTTGTCGCCGGTGATCATGACCGGCTCGATGCCAAGCTGCCTTAACTCAGCGATTGCCTCCACGGAGCCATCCTTGATCGTGTCGGCCACCGCGATGGCGCCGGCGAGCCTGTCGTCGATCGCCACGTACATCGGCGTCTTGCCTCCGGCTGAGAGGCGATCGAACGTTTCTTTCATCGGCGCCAGGTCGACGTCCTCGTCTTCGAGCAGCTTCGCGTTCCCGACCATGACGATCCGGCCCTCGACCTCGGCCACGATGCCCTTGCCCGGCAGCGCGTCGAACTTCGCGGCGTTCGTCACCGCGACCTTCCGGCTTTCCGCGCCGTGGATGATCGCGGCCCCGAGCGGGTGCTCCGAGCCTTTTTCGGCCGACGCCGCGTAGTGCAGGACCTCGTCTTCCGCGAATCCCTGCGCGGGGGCGACGTCGACCAGCGCCGGCTCACCCCTCGTGATCGTGCCCGTCTTGTCCAGGACGATGGCGTTGATCTTGTACGCGTTCTCCAGGCTCTCGCCGCCCTTGATAAGGATGCCGTTCTCCGCGCCCTTGCCGGTGCCCACCATGATCGCCGTGGGCGTGGCCAGGCCCATGGCACACGGGCAGGCGATGATCAGGACCGAGATGAAATTGAGTAGCGCTCGCAGGAACGATGGCTGTGGGCCCAACAGGAACCAGGCCAGGAACGTAACGATCGCGATGCCGATGACCACCGGCACGAAGACCGCGGCGATCCGGTCGGCGTACCGCTGGATCGGCGCCTTGCTCCCCTGCGCCTCCTCGACCATCCGGATGATCTGGAACAGGACCGTGTCGCGGCCGACCTTGGTCGCCCGGAACCGGAAGGAGCCGGTCTTGTTGATCGTGGCCCCGATGACGTTGTCGCCAATCTTCTTGCCCGCCGGGATCGACTCGCCGGTGATCATCGACTCGTCGACCGCCGAGTAGCCCTCGACGACCACGCCGTCCACCGGTATCTTCTCTCCCGGCCGCACGATCACGGTGTCTCCGACCTGCACGTCCTCCACCGGGACGTCGGCCTCCCGGCCGTCGCGCTCGACCCTCGCCATCTTCGCCTTTAGCCCCCGCAGCCGGCGGATCGCCTCGGAGGTCTGGCCTTTCGCCCGGGCTTCGAGGAGCCTGCCCAGCAGGATGAGGGCGATGATCATCGTCGATGTGTCGAAGTAGGTGGCCGGCATCTGGCCGCCGACCATGACTAGGTGAGGCGCCAGAGTCGCTACCACGCTATAGAAATAGGCCGCGCTCGTGCCCACGGCGATGAGCACGTTCATGTCCGCCGACCCATGCTTCAGCGCCGCCCAGGCGCCCTTGTAGAACCGCCAGCCGATCCAGAACTGCACCGGGGTGGCCAGGATGAACGCGATGAAGTCGATCGGCATGACTTCGGTAATGCCCAGGTCGATGTGCTCCATCATCAGCGAGGATATGCCCGGGATATACGGCCCGAAGAACATCAGCGCCATGATGACGGCCGAGATGGCGCCCGCGATAACGAACTTGACGAGGAGATCGTTCATCTCGCTGCGGCGAGACTCTCGTTCCCGGTCGACGAACTCCCCTGCCGCCGGCATCTCCGGGACTTCATAGCCTGTATCCTTAATAATCTTCTTCAGGTCGTTGACCGTGACAACAGACGGGAAATACCGGATAGTAGCTCTCTCGGTCGCCAGGTTCACCGCCGCGCCGGCCACGCCCTCGTTCGCCTTGAGCGCGTTCTCGATACGCGCCTGGCACGATGCACAGGTCATACCCCTGATCGGCAGCGTTACTGCTTCCTCTTCGACACCGTACCCTGCGTCCTTGATCGACTTGACGATGGACTCGATCGATATCTGCGCCGGGTCGTAGACGAACGTCGCTATCTCGGTGGCTAAATTTACGTTAGCCTGTTCGACGCCCTTCGTCTCGCGGATGGCCTTCTCCACCCGCGCCACGCACGACGCGCAGGTCATGCCCGTGATCTTCAGCTGTGTCTTGCGCATATCCTCAGGTCAGCGGCTGCCGCTTACCACTTTTATAATATGCGGGGTTTCGATAAATACTTACAGCTACAGGCCGAGGCGGGTCTTCTGGAAGATCTGCGCGCACTTCTCGCTGCAAAAATAGCGGTACCGGTCGTTGCCCAGCTTGAACACGACAATGGCTTCCTTCGTGTCGACGTCGCGGCCACAAACAGGGTCCCTCTCGATCATGATCCGTACATCGTTTTTCACATATTTATCTGAAGGCCGTTTAATATGCGGGCGAAAAAGCGCATATAGTCCAACCGGCAATACCCTCATTCGATGGAATCCTTCAGCATCCGGGCGGACTGTCCGTACCCTGATCAGCTTCTCGAAACGCTATGGCCGAAGCTCGCCGAATACTGCGAGTACGAGGTCTTCGAGTACGCCCGGGGCAGGGTGGTGACTATCGCCTTTGAAAAATACTATCCGCGGAGCCTGTCGTACTTGCTCGTTGCGGCCACCCTCGACTTCACCGGGGCGGGTACCTGTCAGATCGATATCCTGGCGGGAGGCGGCAGAGAAGGCACCACGGACTTTGCGTTCGGCTCCGAAAAAAGAGCCGTGACCGACGTCATCCGGATCTTTACGGATATCTGCGAAGCGAAGGGCTGGGACATCAGGGAAGATGAGAGCGAGCGTATAAGCGAGCGGGTACATGATGGGCCGTTGAGGGGCTGATCGACACGGGCAACGTCTGGAAGCCCGAGGAATTTCAGGGCGCGGGAAAAAAGCATAGCTATTTCGAGGGCTGGTATTACAAAGTAGTCGATCGCACGGAACAGGCCGCCTGCGCCATCATACCCGGCATTTCTCTCGCCCGGGATGCGACCAAATCCCACGCCTTCGTCATGCTGCTCGATGCCCGGGGGCACCGGCTGTTCTACTCCCGGTACCCGCTGGAAAGTTTCGCGGCTCGCAAAAACCCGTTCGAGCTGACGATTGGCGACAACCTGTTCAGCCTGCGGCAGCTCCGGCTGGACATCGCCGACGGTCCGGCAAAGGTGAAAGCCGAATTAGAATTCCGGGGTTTGCATCCGTGGCCGGTCCGGCTGTTCTCTCCCGGGGTGATGGGCTGGTATGCCTTCGTGCCCCGCATGGAATGCTACCACGGTGTATTGAGCCTTACGCATCGCATTGACGGCTACATCCGGGTCGGCGGCGATCGTGTCGACATGGACGGCGGCAAGGGCTACACCGAAAAAGACTGGGGCCGATCGATGCCTTCGTCGTGGATCTGGATGCAGACGAACCACTTCGACGAAGCCGATGCGTCGCTGACCGGCTCTATCGCTAAGATCCCCTGGCTGGGCCATTCCTTCACCGGCTTCATTTTCGGCCTTTACCTCCGGGGCCGGCTGTACCCCTTTACCACCTATTCCGGGGCTAAGATCTCTAAGATCGATGTGTCGGACAGCCGGCTCGCCATCGTCATGGAGGATCGGCGCTACCGGCTCGAGATCGCGGCCGATCGCGCGGAAGGCGTCACCCTGCCCGCGCCCAGTCTGGGCGAGATGTCGGCGCGGGTCAACGAGTCCCTGCGTTCACGCATACAGGCCGATCTTTACCGGAAGAGCGCCCCGGGGGCGGACTGGATCTTTTCGGGCGCAGGCCGCAATGCCGGGCTCGAGATCACGGGCGATCTGGCGGAGTTGCTTCGCGGGCTGAAGTGACCCCCTATTGTCCAAACGACTACTCTCCATCGGCAACGACTCGCCCGGGATTCGTTCGCACATATACTAACAAATAATTATTTATCTAATAATGGATTAACCTTAATAATGAATCGACATTATAACAATCATTGGCTTAATGGTGGGATTGTGACATGGTGGATAAACACATCATCGTCGTGGGCGCGGGCCCAGGTGGCCTGACCAGTGCCATGCTGCTCGCGAGCAGGGGCTTCAAAGTGACCGTGTTCGAGAAAGCGGGCGACGTAGGCGGCCGCAACGCGGCAATCCGGCTGGGTAACTTCAAGTTCGATACCGGTCCCACGTTCCTGATGATGAAGTTCACGCTGGACGACGTATTCGCCGCCAGCGGGCTGCGCGCCGACGACTACTTCGAGACCCGGCGGCTCGAGCCGATGTACCGGCTGTGCTTCGACGACGGCGAGACCTATGCCTGGGACGAGGTCGCGAAGTTGCGGGCCGAGATCGCGAAGAAATTCCCCGGCCAGGAGACTGGCTACGACCGGTTCGTTGCCCGGGAGCCCGGGCGCTTCCAGAAAGTCTACGCCACGCTTGCCCGCGACTACACCAGCCCGCTGTCCATGCTAAACGGCGCGCTGCTGCGGGCTGTGCCACACCTGGCGATCGGCCGGTCCCTGATGGACGTGATCGGCACCTACTTCGGGCCCGAGAAGCTCAAGCTATCGTTCACGTTCGGCGCGAAGTATCTGGGTATGTCGCCGTGGGAGTGCCCGGGCGGCTACATGATCATCCCCTACGTCGAGCGCGAGTTCGGCATCTATCACGTGATCGGCGGGCTCTGCGAGATTTCCGCGGGCATGGCGAAAGCGGTCCGCAGGCTCGGGGGCGACATCCGCCTGAACACGCCGGTCAAACGGCTGATTGTGGACGGCAAGACGGTCAAAGGCGTCGAGCTCGCCAGCGGCGAGCAGGTCTACGCGGACGAGGTGATCGTCAACGCCGATTTTGCCTATGCGATGTCCCACCTCGTGGAGGACGGCCGGCTGCGCAAGTACAGCCCGCAGAAGCTCGCCAGGAAACGATACTCCTGCTCGACCTTCATGCTCTATCTCGGGCTGGACAAGCTTTACGACATGCCCCACCACAGCATCGTGTTCGCAGGCGACTACCGCAAAAACGTCGACGACATCTTCCACAACTTCCGGCTCTCGGAGGACACATCCCTGTACGTCCAGAACCCGAGCATCACGGACCCGACGCTGGCGCCACCGGGAAAATCGGCGGTCTACGTGCTCGTGCCCGTCTCCAACACCTCGGGCAGCATCGACTGGGCGAAGGAGAAGGACGCGTTCAAGGAACGGGTGCTCGATACTATCGAGCGGCGGACCGAGATGAAGGACGTCCGGAAGCACATCGAGCAGATCAAGGTGATCACCCCGGCCGACTGGGAGAAAGAGTACAATGTATACAACGGGGCGACCTTCAACCTCGCCCACAACCTGATGCAGATGCTCTACCTGCGGCCGCACAACCGCTTTGAGGAACTGGAGCATTGCTACATCGTCGGCGGCGGCACCCACCCGGGCAGCGGGCTGCCGACGATCTACGTCTCTGGCCAGATCGCGGCGAGCATGATCTGTGCGAAGTATGGCGTGCCTGAGATACCGGTGACCAAAGCGCCTGTGCCGGTCCCTGCTCCCCTCAGTCGCTGATCCGGGCGACCATCGGGTATAGCACAGGGAGCTAACACTGTCTGCCTGTCGGGATGCATAATTATGCATCGTCCAGCCTGCCCCGGGGGCCGAAAGCCTCCCGGGATGTGGCCATGGCCGGGTACTTCACGGGGCTCGTCGTCGATGCGTTCCTGTGAAAAGCACGCAATCATCGGGATATTTTTTATCGTCGCCCGGCATAACTGTACTCATGAACAGGCTTGCGAACTCGCAGAGCAGCTACCTCCAGCGCGCCGCCGACGAGCCGATCGACTGGTACCCGTGGGGCGGCGAGGCGTTCGAGCGGGCCCGCCGCGAGAATAAGCCCGTGCTGCTGTCCATCGGCGCCGTCTGGTGCCACTGGTGCCACGTGATGGCGCACGACACGTGGCACGACCCGGATACCGTGAAGATCATCAACGAGCAGTTCGTCGCCGTCAAGGTCGACCGGGACGACCGCCCGGAGATCGACCGCCGGTACCAGGAAGCGGTGCAGGCGCTGACCGGGCAGGGCGGCTGGCCGCTCACGGTCTTTCTCACCCCGGACGGGCAGCCGTTCTATGGCGGCACGTACTTCCCGGGGAAGGCGAAGTACGGCATGCCCGCGTTCACGGACGTGCTGACGGCGATCGCCGACATGTACCGGAAGGACCGGGGCAGCATCGAGCGTATCGTCAACGACCTGTCGCAGCGATATGTCTACGCATACCCGCGGCCGACAAAGCTGGACCCGCAGTACCTCGCGACGGCGGTCGGCGAGATGCACGACAGCTTCGACCCTGTGTACGGCGGCTTCGGCACGTCCCAGAAGTTCCCGTTTTCAGAGGCGCTCATGTTCCTGCTGCAGCGCTACGAGTCGTCGGGCGATAAGACGGCCTGGGAGATGGTCGATTTTACGCTTCGGCAGATGGCGAAGGGCGGTGTCTACGACCACGTCGGCGGCGGCTTCCACCGCTACGCCACGGACCGGGCGTGGCGGGTGCCGCACTTCGAGAAGATGCTGAGCGACAACGCGCTGCTGTTGAGCGTCTATCTCGGGGCGTACCAGCTTTCGGGCTCCTCGCTCTTCCGGGAGATCGCGGAAGAGACCGTCGCCTTCGTCTTCCGGGACCTCACGAGACAGCCCGCCGGGTTCGCTTCCAGCATCGACGCCGACGTTCACGGGGAAGAAGGCTTATACTTTACCTGGGAAGAGCCGGAGCTGGCCGAGATACTGGGCGATAAGCGGGTCGACTACTTCATGAGAGCCTACGACGTCACCCGCGGAGGCAACATCGGCGGAGCCAAAAACGTGCTCCGCCTGATCGACGAATCGGACCGCCCGAAGTATGCCGGAGACCGGGCGAAGCTGCTGGCGGCGCGGGAGAAGCGGGAGAAGCCTTACGTGGACATGTCCATCCACACGAGCTGGACCGCGCTCATGATCACCTCGCTCGTCCGGGCGTATAACGTCCTCGGAGACCGGCATTACCTGGATTACGCCGCGAAGACGGCGGATTTCGTCATGAGCGACATGTACCGGAACGGCACGCTATACCGCGTCTACACAGATCAGCCCTCGATCGACGGCTACCTGGAAGACTACTCGTGCATGATCGAAGCGCTGCTGGAGGTATTCAACGCCACGCAGGACGTCGACTATCTCGGCTACGCACAACGCCTGTCGGGCGACTGCGACGACAAATTCTTCGACCGGGAGCACGGCGGCTACTTTTTCGTGCAGGCCAAAGACCGCGACGCCATGGCCCAGGACAAGCCGATCACCGACTTCTCGGTGCCGGCGTCCAACCCGCAGATGGCCATGAACCTGATCAAGCTCTACTATTACACCGGCAACCAGGCTTACCTCGACCGCGCACAGGCGCTCGTCGAGGGCTTTTTCGAGATGTGCCGGCAGTACCCGCCGGGCCACGGCACCTTCTTCGCGGCGATGGACTACCTGCTCAACCGGCCGGACCAGGTCGCCGTGATCGCGCCGGAGAAAGAGGGGCGGGAGCTGATCGATCTGATCAACGGCCGGCTGATCAAGAAGGTCACCATGCTGGACTACGGCCAGTACCGGGTACGGCCTGACATCTTCGAGGGCAAGACCGCGATCAACGGAAAGCCGACGGTGTACTTCTGCAAGGACTGGACCTGCACCATGCCGCTCACCGACCGGCAGGATATCATGGAAATGCTGAAACGGCCCCGGTTCGGGGAAAATAAAAAATAAAGGGTGGGCGGGTCCCCGGCAGGGGACCCCGCTTATGCCGTCGTCTTCTGTTCCGGCTGTTCCGTCTTGCCGTTCTTCAGGGCTGCCTGCCGGTCGATGAACCAGAACACGGCCAGCGTTATGGTCGACAGGGGCAGGGCGATGAACAGCGGGTCCAGCACCTGCCAGGGCTGCCCGAGCACCGCGTCCTGGCCGAACAGGAACATGCTGATCCCCAGCGGCTTGGACTCGGCGATGTGGACGAAGGCCGTCCAGAGGAACCAGGCGACGGCTCCGACCACCAGGCTGTACTTCGCGCCCCGGGCCGACGGGTTCTTGGTGAACAGCGCCTGGGTGTACGCCGGCAGGAAGGCCGCAGCGCACAGGCCCATGAACATGGCCGTCGCGCGGGCGATGATGCTGCCTGGCATGATGTAGGCCAGCGCGACGCTGATGACCAGCATGATGAGCACACCGACCCGGTTGATGTTCACAGAAGGCTTCTTGTTCAGGACATTGCTCAGCACGTCAACCCCGATAGCCGTGCCCATCGTGTGGAGCAGGGCACTCATGGTCGACAGGGCCGCCGAGAGCATGGTGAGCATGAAGAGCATGACGAACCAGTCGGGCAGGATCGCGTTGATGAACGTGGGGATAACCATGTCCAGGTTGCCGCCGGGCACCACTTCGGTCGCGAGCTTGCCGTTGTGCTCCATGAAGTACACGTTGGACAGCGCGCCCACGGTGTAGGCGACACCGACCATCATGAAGATGAAGATGACGCCGATCGGCACAGCCCGGTTGAGCGCTCTGTCATCCTTCGCCGTCATGAACCGCACGGCGAGCTGAGGCTGGGCGAGCACGCCGATGCCCACGCCCATGATGATCGTTGTGACCATCGTGAACCACAGCGACGATCCCAGGTCGGGCATCGCCGTCCATCCGTTGTGTCCCGCGGCCACGAGGGCGGCGGGCACCTTATCGGCCATGTCGGTCAGCGCCTGGGTCGAGGAGAAGACTCCGCCCAGCGCGGCGAACGTGGCGACCAGGAGGATGGTCATGCCGATCAGCATCAGCACCGCCTGGAAGCTGTCTGTGTAGATAACCGCGAGTAGTCCGCCGACGATGACATATAGCGCCGTAATCGCGGCGAACGCCAGGAGCACGGTGTTATAGTCGATGGCGAACGAGACCTCGATGAACCGCGCGGCGCCGATCATCACGGCCGAGGTGTACAGCGGCATGCCCACGACGATGACGAGCGCGCTCGCGTACCGCAGGAACTTCGAGTTATAGACCTTCCCAAGGAGATCCGGGAAGGTACGGGCCTGCAGGCGGCTGCCGATGGCCCGGGTCCGCTTGCCGAAGACGATGAATGCAATGAAGATCCCCAGGAAGATGTTCATGAACACAAGCCACATCAGGCCCATGCCCAGCTTTGCGGCCTGGCCGCCAAAGCCGATGATGGCTGCGGTGCTGATGAACGTGGCGCCGTACGACAGCGCGATGAGCGCGGGATGCACTTTCCTGCCGGCCAGCATGAAATCGTCCGCCACCTTCGTCTTCCGGTAGCCCAGGTAGCCCAGCACGACGAGGATGACAAGGTATACGGCGGTAACCGCGGTGAAGGTCAACGTATCGACGGCCATGATCACTCACCGCCCTTGTTCCAGTTTAAAATTCCGTATATTATGCCGATAATGACGATGCCGAAAGTGGCAAGATACGCCAGTATAATCTGAGGGTCATCAATCCCGAACAAGACACCACGCTCCAACAATCATAGATAGTTCATAAGTATGCCATGACATTGCATGGCAATTGGTATGCTATAGCATGGCATATTACCTTCCGATCATATAAAGGTTATTATTTGGAAATTCTGTCAAATCTGCGGTTGGTGACAGTATACGAATAGGCCTGTCAAAAATCGGTTGACTGCCAATGAAATCATATTATTATAAAATCATATACCATATTAAATAATTATAAACAAATTAATATATTTTGATATTGTACTATAAGCGATACATTTATAATCAATAGTAACTAAGTGTTGTCAGTCATAAATAGTCTTACATAAACCAGTATTATAATAAATACTAAAAAAAGTCAGTAAAGACGAAAATAAAATAAAAGTCTATTTAAAAATTATTAATTCGAAATGATTACGCAATGAAGCCACTAAAATACCCCCCACTTATACCCCCAAAGTTAAGTAATAAAAAGCCGAGCGTGATCATTAAGAAAAATATCCGTGTCCTATGAAACGCTGATGTGCCTGCTGCACAGGCATATACGATGAACGTCCTGAGCGTTTTTCATACTAAAATTTTAACTGGTTTTAACGAGAAAATCGCTGTACTAATAGTCCTTGGCGCCCTTGGCTACCTGGCGCTCCTGGCGAGCGTGACAGTAGTCGCATAGCCTGAACAAGGCCAATGTTCATCAGCTTTTACTCGTAAATGCCCATTTTCATATTCGAGTTCTATGAAAAATTCATCTGGTTTGCGCGCCGGGACGTGTCGTTTGCCGCCTTCGGCGGACCATTCGTACTACCCGCCCTCCCACTTATAATGGACGCCGCGGCATCGTTATACGTGATGCCGATGCGTCGGTCACGGCGCGCAGCGCTGTGCAGATTGACGATATGATGGGTGGAGGAGTCTTTTTTTCATCATCTCTGCCTGACCATGGCCCGGTCATTGACCGACTCATACTCGACGCGATTACCGGCAAATGCCGCCAGTGTTGCCAGCTATCATCGGCCGGTCCCGCCTATCGCAGCCCGAGGATTTTCAGCCCTTCCAGGATGCGGTCAACGCGGATTTGTCCGGGGGCCACCGGCCGGCGGACGTAGCCGTACGTGAGCAGCGAGCCGTAGACCGGTGCGACGATGCGGGAGTGCATGCCCAGGCTGCCCATGGCGATGGTGCACACCGGGCGCTTCGAGACGAGCGTCACTTCCAGCAGCCGCAGCACGTCGCTCATATCACGGGGCGTGACGGCCAGCTTGGCGATTGCGCCCTTCCCGATGCAGCTGTCGATGATCGAGAGCATCTCGGCGTTGGGCGGCGTCCCCTCGAAGTCGTGGTACGAGACGATCGGTATGGCATCCGTGCCCTGTACGGTCGCGACGAGCTCATCGACCCGTTTTGCCCTTAGCTCCACATCGATAAATTCTGCATATGTCGCAAGTTTCTTGAACAGTTCCACCCGGTCCCGGTCGCTCCCGGCATACTTACCCCCCTCAAACTCCGGGCGGATCGTGACGATCAGCGGGCAGTCGACGTCCCGGTAAATGCCCTGCACGAGGGTCTCCGGGTCCTCTGCGGCCAGGTCGACGCGCACCTCGACGAGATCGGCGCCCAGCGAGGCGGCCTCTTTCGCGTCGTCCTTCGTGGTGACCGATGCTACGACTTTAGGGGGAAAATCCATAATAGCTCCCGATTCCGTATGCGCTTTGTGCCCTCTGTCTACTAAAATGTATCGTCCTGCAGGTAGCTGCGGTGGAACCTGATCGCCAGCTCGGCCTTCTTCAGCTCGGCCTGCAGGTATCCCGCGTGATCGAGCCGCGATACCAGCCCCCGGTCGATGATCGTGTGGAGGATCGATTCCGAGTCCGTGCCCGCGATGGTCACGTCGCCGTTCCGCGCGTAGATCCTGTCGCCTTCGATGAAAATGTTGAAGCTGCCCTTCGGGTCGATCACGAACTCGTGCCGCTTCGCCGCGATCACGGTGTCGCCCGGCTCCAGCAGCTCCTTCCGCGGCCGCTTCTCCTTGATCACCAGGAGGTCGACGCCTAAATCCTTGGGCGACTCGCTGCGTTGTCTTGACAACGCCATCATGACGCAGGCTGTCTTGAGCTCGGCCGCGCTGTTAACGGTCTTCTGGCTGGCTTCGGTGGTGAACAGCACGCTGGCGCCGACCTCCATGGCGAGGCCGGCCAGCAGCGCGTTGATGCCGATGGAATCGGCGTCCATCAGCTCGGTCACGTTGCCGACGCCGAAGAAGACGGGCGTGTCGGGGTACCATTCACGGAACTTACGGTAGCGGCAGATCGCTTTGACCGCGCCGTGGCCCACGGGCGAGAGCACCGGGTCGGCGATGACCTTTTTGACGCCGAGCGCCCGGGCCGCCTCGACGTTTCTTAGCAGGCTATCCAGCGTCTCGTCGTCCGGGATAACGACTGCGGCGATATCCTTTTCGGCCACCAGCGGCCCGATGCGCGCCAGGTTCGACCCTTCCAGGCTGAGCACCAGGTCGGCGCCCGCCTCGATTCCTGCCTCGATGTATTCCGGGATGAGCGTGTCCACACTCACCGGCTTGCGCGTGGCCGACTTTGCGACCTTCACCGCGTGCCGGACCGCGTCGACGCTGGACTCCAGCGGCACCCCGAGGTCGATGATGTCGGCCGCTTCGTACGACTCGATCTTCCTCACGAGATCGACGTCCGACAGCTTCGTGGCGTCCACCACCTCGGCCATCACCTTCATGGACGAGCCGCCGCCGACCTTGATGCCCTTCAACGAAAATGCAGGCTCCGCCGCCGTCTCCAGGTCGTTGAACTCTTTCATGGCCGAGTCGCGCTTGATGTCCGCGAGCAGCTGGCAGGCGGAAACCTTGTGCGAGAACTCGATCTTATCGGCGAACCGGAGCGCCAGCGGGATGTCGAACGCGTGCTTCGGGCCGAGGCGGATTCGCACGCCCAGCTTATCTTCCAGCTTCGAGAAGTCGGAGCCGCAGAGCCCTGGTACGAGCACCAGGTCGTACTGTGCGGCCTTATCGGCCAGCATCGGCTCGATGAGCCGGGGGGTGATAAAAGCGGCCACATTCACGTCGGCCATCATGACATCGGCCAGGTCTCCTGCGGCCTTTCTAACGATGGGATAGGCCAGCTTTCCTGTCACCAGTAATATGCGCATTATGTGGAGTTATATTCACTCAGCCAATACATAAAAAATTCTATAACAACGGAATACCGGCAGTCTTCCTGAAGCTCCATTGTCGTCGGGCCTGTTGCCTGCCACTACTGAGGACGCGGCATCTCGACCGATACCGGGCGGTAAGAGTCTTACGAACAACTTTATTAACTAACCGCGACGGAATATACATTCATATGCTCCGCTTCGACCTCCACGTGCATTCCGACTATTCGCCGGACGGCCACAGCACCGTCGAGGACATCCTCCGGGCCGCGCAGAAGAAGGGGCTCGACGGCGTCGCCATTACCGATCACGACACCACCGCCGGGGCCGTGAAGGCGCTGGAGATCGTCGACCGCGTGGCGCCCGGGCTGCTGGTCATCCCCGGGCAGGAGATTTCCACGAGGGCAGGTCACCTGATCGTGCTGGGCATCACCGAGTCGATACCCCGGGACATGTCCGTGAAAGACACGATCGCCCGGGCCCATGCGCTGGGCGGCACCGTGGTCGTGCCCCACCCGGACCAGCGCACCCGCCACGGCATGCGCATCCCCAGAGGGGCGGACGCCGTCGAGGTATTCAACTCCCGGTACATCCTCGGCTATCACAACTTCGTCACCTCCCGCCGGGCCAACAAGCGCAAGATGCCTGCGGTATCGGGCAGCGACGCGCACGTGGCGTCCATGGTCGGCCAGGCGATCACCGAGGTCAACGCGAAGAAGGACCTGCACTGCGTCCTGAAGGCCATCCGCGAGGGCAAGACCCGTATCGTGACCAGGCGGACACCCCTGCCCGTTTACCTGTCGCAGCTGGGCCACGGGTGGGCCCGCCGCGCTAAATCAATTATTTCAAAATTCTAATCATATTTTTCGTAGTATTCCCCGGATGACACTCATATTGTTCTTATTTTTTTATAATCATCGATAAGTTTATCATTACTGAGCAAGAGTTTATTATTAGGGTTCCAATGGATAAGACTGATCTCACCATCCTCGAGAAGCTCTCTCAGGACAGCCGCACGCACTGCACAGAGATCGCCGGGGAGCTGGGCGTGGCTACTTCCACCATACACAAGCGGGTGAACCAGCTCTACAACGAAGGCGTGATCGAGCAGTTCACCATCATCCTGAACCCGGAGAAATCCGGCCATACGCTGACCACGTTCATCGGCATCAACGTCGACCCCGCGAAGAAGGACGACGTCCTCAAGGTACTGAAGGGCATCGACAACGTGCTCGAGATCTACGAGCTGCTGGAGCCGTACGATCTCTTCATCAAGGTGAGAACCCAGGACATCCGCGAGCTCAAGGAAAACGTACTGAGGGTGATTAACGGGACCAGCGGCATCGTGAACACCAGCAGTATCCTGACCACGCGAAGGCACAAGGAATCGGCCTGCGTGATCCCACGGAGAGACTGACATGACAGTGACCTTTATAGAGGGGACCGCGGCGGTGCTCATGTACCTGTTCGGGGGCGCGCTCGTGCTGTTCATCTACGAGGCGTACAAGAAGACGGGACAGCGCAGCCTGATCTTCATGGCCATCGGGTTCTTCGTCCTGATCTTCGGCGGCAACCTGACCACGCTGGCCGCGGCCATCGAGGAGATGAGCTTCACCCCTGGCGCACTCGACCAGTCGGCAGCCCGCACGTTATCCCTGGTGATACAGCTGATCGGCATCGTGTTGCTGATCATCTCCGCGACCCGCCCCTTCGGGCGGAAGGAGTAGCCGACGATCGGTGATATGGATGGACAGGTTCACCCGGTTCGCAAACACATGGAAATCGGTAGGCGTCACCTCCAGGGTTAAGTGGCAGCAGCACAGTACCCTGGACCGCTTCAACGTCATGCTGGTCCGGCGGCTGACCGACCGGTACGGCGAGGAGGCTAAAGCCCTCATGGAGGACGTAGCCTACCAGATCGGCCTCGAGGACGGCGAAAAGATCTGCGAGAACCTGAACCTGGACAGGGCCGCGATCACGTCCGCGCTCTCCCCCCTCGAGACCATCGCGTTGCTGACCGGCATCGACTCCGAGGTATCGGGCGACAAAAAGACCCGGCAGTTCCCCCACCTTTCCTTCAAGTGCGGCGGCTGCGTCTTCGGCCAGATACTCGACGGCATGGACCGGGACGTCCGCGAGCGCGTCTGCCTCAAGTATTCCCTCGGCCTCATACACTCAGTCAACAAGGAGGCGGACCTCAAGGTGCTGCGCCGGTGCTGCCAGGGCAACCGGCAGTGCGAGTTCGTGGTGACCTTCCGGTGAACCGCGGGCGTCTCCTCAAAGTCCTCTTTTATTACCTGCTTATCGCCACTATCGTCTTCTTCCTCGGTCCGCTGGGGCACATCCCCGGATACGTGCTGATGGTCGGGGTCACCCTCCTGTTCCTCCTGACCTCCGGCATCCGCATCCGTACCGGGAACCCGCTTCCCGGCACGATCGCCGGGACACTGGCCATAACGGCCGCCTTCCTGCTCATTCTGGCGCTGGGCGGCGTCACCGTCGCCGGCATGAACAGCAACGCCTTCGGCGCCATAGCCTTCGGTCTCTTCCTCCAGGCCTTCGTGGCCTGCGGCGAAGAGTTCGCCTTCCGGCAATACGTCTTCGAGGATCTCGACCTGGCCGCCGGCCGGAACGCCGCCATCGCGCTGTCCGCCGCCGGCTTCGCGCTCCTGCACCTCCACTCGATGCTTTCCTTCGGCGTGGACCCCGTATCTGCCATCGTCGGGCTCACGACCATCGGCATCGCCGGCGTGACGCTCGCTTTGCTGTACATCTACGGCGGCCTCCTCAGCGCCATCGCTTTCCACTTCTTCTGGAACTTCCTCCAGTACCACGTCTTCGGCCTCGGCCTGCGCGGCACGATACCGGCGCTGCTGGACGTAAGGCAGGCCGGCAGCGCCCTGCTCAACGGCGGCCCGTTCGGGCCCGAAGTCTCACTGCCCGGGCTGGCGGTGATGATTATCACGCTCGCCGCAGTCTGGTATTACTATGCCAGGCGCGGAATGAGACGCCCGGCCAACCCATCCCACCCTGACGCCAGGGATGCCAGGAGCGCCAGGTAAGATGCCGCCAGGACGCCAGGACGCCAGGGACGCCAGGGATATTAAAAAAGGCCAGCTTCGCTTTTATTTTCTTTTTAATTCCCTGGCGTCCCTGGCGTCTCATGAAACGCTGATATGCATGATGCACAGGCATTTACGATGAAAATCCTGAAAGTCTTTCATACTAAAAAGTCGTGTATTTCGGCGACTACGGCGGCCGCTCGCGCGCGCGTGCGAATGCTATGGCCGGAAATGTGGCGACCGCATAGCCGGTTTTTTCATCGTTGATACCTGACTAAAACCCCGGTCATCGACCGACTCCTATGATAAATTCGTCGGATGTGCGCGCCGGGTTGTGTCGTTTGCCGCCTCCGGCGGGCCATTCGTACTGCCCGCCCTCCCGCCCCTGGCGCGCAGCGCTATACGGATTGAAGATATGATGGGGGGAGGGGGTCATCCTTTTTCATAATCTCTACCTGGCCATGGCCCCGGTCATCGACCGGCTTCCATTAAAATTTTTACTGACCTGATCAGAAAATCGCTGTATAGATAGTCCTTGGCGCTCCTGGCTACCTGGCGCCCTTGGCGAGCGTGACAGTAGTCGCATAGCCTGAATAAGGCCAATTTTCATCAGCCTTCACATGTAAATGCCCATTTTCATATACGAGTCCTGGCGGCATCTACCTTAGCGCTCCCGAACGGGTACAAGGCGGACAAGATCACTGTCCCTGCCGGACAACAGGCATCGATTTAATGCCTTATCGGGCAATTTTTTACGCTTTCTGCCATGAAAAAACGCGCCTTTCGCATGGCTATCGCACAAAGTTTATTATACCGGATAGCGTGTAGTTGATTGTCTCACCACAGACGGGACGGATGATTATTATGGCCATGATTGGCACCCAGGAGATACTGCTAATATTCGTCGTTATCGTGCTGCTGTTCGGCGCGACCAAGCTGCCCGAGCTCGCCCGGTCCATGGGCCGGTCCATGGGCGAGTTCAAGCGCGGCCAGTTCGAGGTGGAGAAGGAGCTCAACACCATGAAGGGCTCGGCGACTGCCTCCAACTACGAGGTCGCGCTCACCCGCACCCAGTCGATGGCCAAAAAGATGGGCATCGACATCGCGGGGAAGAGCGAGGACCAGCTGCTGGCCGAAATCGAAAAGAAGCTGGACAAGAGCTGAAGGTAATCACGCGGTAGGCCTGGCTACGGGTCAGGTACCGGTCGTGCTATTTTTTAATAAATAGCTCTGGTATTCTCTTTCCATTATGTTCCGTTAGACCTTATTATAGCATTCGAGGCCAGCCGTTTCAAGGCTATTCGACTCCTGTCACGCTCGCCAAGGGCGCCAGGTAGCCAGGAGCGCCAAGAGGATTTAGAAGATGAGGCTTTCGTCGGCTAGATTGGTCTGTAATCGCATGCAGATGGCTGTTTATAATACGTGCAAGTCAAATCCTTTAATGGATCGAGAGCATCGGAAAAAATCAATTTGATTTACATATTTAAGATATCCTTGGCGCTCCTGACTACCTGGCGCCCTTGGCGAGCGTGACAGTGGTCGCATAGCATGAACAGAGCATACTACGGGTTTTATGGTCGATGATTGGAACGCGCGGTATTGATATATCCGATGTCCCTGTAGCCGCGACCGCTTTTAGTAAACTATATATACCGCGGACAGCCTTATAAGGCTGCTAATATCTCATTCTTAGCGGGGTGGGGTAGTCAGGAGATCCCGACGGGCTCATAACCCGTAGACCAATGGTTCAAATCCATTCCCCGCTACT
>MVRA01000180.1 GCA_002067315.1 Methanocella sp. PtaU1.Bin125
GTTAAAGCCCGCGGCATACAGCCGATCGATGCCGGCCGCGCTGGCGTCGCACGCCATGCATGAAGTCGCCGCCAGCAGTAAGACGATCAGGGCTATCGCCCCGACACCCGACCCGGAAACCTTCGCGTGGACCAGTGCACGCCGGATCATGACTATGATACCCCCGCCCTGATAGCGTTTTTATTAAAATATGTTGTAATCCTCTAAGTTATTTAAAGTAATCCATTCGGGTACATGCGATCGGTTTAATCGGGAGAATGATGACATATGAATGATGCCATATCATTAACAGATCGGGCTACATACAGGCGAAAAAATAAAGGGGAGGTGAGCGGGGGCGAACGCTCACCAGGCATGGTTCACTTCGTGTAATACGTCAGGTTCAGGGCGTTGTAGAGCTGGTACTGGCTGATGTCGCCGTTCGCGAAGGCCAGCACCGGCGGCGCCGCAGCGTCGACGTAGTAGTAGTCGGTGATGGTCTCCTGCTCCGGCAACAGCGATATCATGAAGCGGTCATAATCGCCGTAGCTCTCTGCGCATGCTTTCAGCACCGACTCGATTTCGCTATAAGTCTCTTCGTTGGTCGCGCCACTCCTGAGCGGCATCACCACGTTGACGGCCCGCTGCCCGTCCGACATCGGGCCGGCCTGCATGCTCAACGGTTGTGCATAACCGCCCCGTTCAAGGGCGTCGGAGAACATCATCGTCCGGTTGGACGGCGGGGTATAGTTGCCTGAACGGTTATAGCCCATGTCGACGGCCTTTTTCACGGTGGTGTTGTTGCCCGTCCTCAGGCTCGCCGTCTCGGGCGTGACGTACAGCGCCTTGTTCGCGAGCTCTCCGGCAGTCATCGTGCCGGCAAGGTACGCTGCCACGACCGGCCGCTCCAGCGCATAAATGTCGACCTTGTACTGCTGGGCGCTGATCTTCTGAGTGGTGTCGACGAGGCCGACCAGCAGCGGGTCCTTGTGCTCGAAGGCCGAGTACACCGCGCCGAACCCGGCCGCCAGCGGGCCGGAGATATCGGCCTGCGAAACCGGTTTATACATGTATACCATGGCGGTCTCGTCGCCTTCGATGACCTGGACGGCGGCGCCGGCATAGGTGTGTCCCGAGGCATTGATCTTGTCCTTCAGGACGTCGAACATCTCGAGCACGTCCGACTTCACTGGCGGGGGGACGGGCGTGGGCGAGGCCCGGGCCGTGTTGTTGCCGGGCGCGGCCTGCTGGTTCGACCCCAGGTTCAGGAGCGCCAGCGCCGCGGCGGCCACCACGACCAGCCCGAGGGCTATGATGATGATGGTGTTCCACTTCATGTGTATGACCTCTTTGTTAACAACCAATATAAAATAAATATATTAATATATAATGATTTGAAGCCATATATATAAAGCAAAGGGCAACCGCACAGCAAAATCACGGAAAAGCTACCATCGGGGTACCGATTCGGCCGCGACTGTGCATCCCCTCGATTCACGGAGCGCGTCCCGGGAGCCGACTGCCGATGGAAATGTATTTTAACGTGAATGCAAATAAGAAAAGTACATTCCCCGGCCCGTCGGCCGGAACGGAGATCATATGTGTCTTGCTGTCGTAGCCCAGTTAAAAGAGATTAAGGAAAACATGGCGGTTGCCGATTTCGGCGGCCTGACCCAGGAGATACGGGTGGACCTCATCGAGGACCCGAAGGTCGACGACTGGGTGCTCGTGCACACCGGCTTCGCCATCCAGCGCATCGACGAGCAGGAAGCGCTGGAAATGATCAAGATCATGAACGAGATCGCCGCCATCAACGAGGCCAGCTGAAGATGCACGAGCTGAGCATCGCTACCGACCTCATCAACACGGCTATCGAGACCGCCAGACAGAACAACGCGAAGAAAGTGCTCAGCGTCACGGTGGAGATCGGCGAGCTGGCCATGATCAACCCGGAGCAGCTTACTTTTATGTACGAGGTGCTGACCGAGGAGAACATGCTGAAGGGCTCGAAGCTCCAGATCGTCCACGTCCCCGCGGTCATGGAATGCCCGAACTGCGGCTACAAAGGGCCTTTAGAGGACAAGTACACCTGCGCCTGCCCGAAATGCAGCCTGACCCTGCGGGCCCTGGAAGGCCGCGACATATGCCTTAAAACTATGGAGATCGACGTATAATGGAAAGAGTCAGCCTGATTCACGGCGCCGGCGGCGAGATGATGCAGTCGCTCATCTGCAGCGTGTTCGCCACCATCAAGCACAACAACGCGGGGGGCATCGGCCTCGAGGCGCTGGACGACGGCGCCGCCATTCCCTTCGGCAATAAGTACATCGTCATCACGACGGACAACCACGTCATCAAGCCCATCTTTTTCCCTGGCGGCGACATCGGGCGGCTGTCCATTTCCGGCACCGTCAACGACCTCGCCATGATGGGCGCGCGGCCGATCGCGCTGACCAACGGGGTCGTCATCCCTGAGGGCTTCCCGATCGAGGACCTGAAGCGCATCGTAAAGTCGGTCGACGAGGCGCTGGAGGAGGCCGGCACCGCCCTGGTGACCGGCGACACGAAAGTCCTGCCGAAAGAGGCGCTCGACAGCATCATCATCAACACCTCCGGCATCGGCATCTGCGACGAGCCGGTCCGGGACAGCGGGCTCAAGCCCGGCAACAGGATCATCGTCACCGGCACGATCGGCGATCACGGCATCGCCATCATCGCCCATCGGGAGGGTTTTAAATTCGGGACTGAGCTCAAGTCGGACGTAGCCCCGATCTGGAAGATGGTCGAGGCCGCGCTCAGCGTGGGAGGGATCACCGCCATGAAGGACCCGACCCGCGGCGGCGTCGCCAACGTCCTGAACGAGATGGCGAAGAAGAGCGGCGTGTCCATCCACGTCGACGAGGATAAGCTCCCTGTGCGCCGGGACGTCCGGGCGGCGGCCGATATGCTGGGCATCGACCCCATGGAGGTCGCGAACGAGGGCAAGGCCGTGATCGGCGTGGAAGCCGATAAGGCCGATGCGATGCTCGAAGCCATCCGCAAGACGAAGTATGGCAAGGAAGCCGTGATCATCGGCGAGGTCCGCGAAGGCAGCGGCGTGATCATGCACACGAAGATCGGCGGACAGCGGTTCATCGAGCCGCCCCTGGGCGACCCGGTGCCGCGGGTCTGCTGACGCAAACGGCACGGATGGCACTAAGTAAGGGCGCCGAATGATGCCCTTTTTTCGCATTTCAATATCAGGACAGGGCATTTTATCGGCATTTCCTGAAATTCGGGACCATAAAAAGTTTGATATAGGAAGATATTGTTTTTGTAACATCACTTGCAGGGTACTATTATGCTGGACTTGATCGTGCTCGCCTTCTGGCTCATGCTGCCCGCCTATATCGCCAACCCTGCGGCGGCACTCTTCGGCGGCGGCACGCCCGTCGACATGGGCAGGAAGTTCATCGACGGCAAACGCTGGCTGGGCGACGGCAAAACCTACCGCGGCCTGCTGATCGGGACGGTCTGCGGCATGCTCGTCGGCATCGCCCAGATCGTGCTGGCGCCTTACATCGCCCCGCATCTCGCAGGCATCGTCAACCCGGAACAGCTGACCACGTGGACGACCATCGCGGCGGTCACCATGCCGTTCGGCGCATTACTGGGCGACATGATCAAGAGCTTCTTCAAGCGGCGCATCGGCTACGAGCGCGGCGCCATGCTCCCCGTCGCCGACCAGCTCGACTTCGTCGCGGGCGCCTGGGTGCTGACCTACATCGTCGCCCCCGGGTGGATCGTCTCCAACTTCACCCTCGGCGTCATCCTCACCGTGATCATCATCACGCCGATACTCCACGTAGCGACCAACGTGGTCGGATTCAAGCTCGGCAAGAAAGACGTCCCCTGGTAAGCCGCCAAGGGTTCAAGAGGAGTCGCCAAGACGCCACTGTAGAAACTAAGAGACGCCAGGGCGCCAAGATTTTTTTATAAAATTCAAGGCGCCAAGGAACCAGGGACGTGCTATGAGACCACCCCTAGAACCAACTTCTCGACTTGGCGACCTGATTCTAAAAAGTACACTTGGCGCCCTGGCGCCTCTTAGTTTCTACAGTGGCGTCTTGGACACTTCTCTTGGACACTTGGCGGCTTCCAAATCGAAAAAAATATGAAGCTGCAGGTCGTTTACGCGGTTGACCATTATGGACGCTGAGCTTGTGGAGATGCTGAAAAAGACGGGGGCCGTGAAGTTCGGCGATTTCACCCTGTCGTCGGGCCGGAAGAGCAAATATTACGTGGACAAGTACGTCTTCGAGACGAACCCGCTGTGCCTATCGGCGATCGGGGAAAGGATAGCGGGTATGATCCCGGCGGGCACGCAGCGGCTGGCGGGCATCGAGATCGGCTCCATCCCGCTGGCGGCGATCGCCAGCGTGAAGAGCGGGATGCCGTTCGTCATCGTGCGGAAAGCGCAGAAGGGTTACGGCACCAATAAGCTCATCGAGGGCGTCTGGGCGAAGGGCGAGAAGGTCTTCGTGGTCGAGGACGTGGTCACCACGGCGAAGGGTGCGCTGGGGGCGATCCACACCCTGCGGGACGCGGGGCTCGTGGTGGACGACATGGTCTGCGTGGTCGACCGGGAAGAGGGCGGCCGGGAAAACCTGGAAAAGGAAGGCCTCACGGTGCGTTCGCTGGTCAGGTCCAGCGAGCTGCTGGGATACAAGCCCTGACCCGGCGGGCCCGGTGTCTCGCCAGGCACTGGTTCGCTTTCTCCTTCTTCGTATAGTATTGCCATTTAAACGGCCATCATTTTTACCAGTTAACCCTATTATTTTTACAGGAATAAATATCGTAAAAATAAAGGTAATCGGCATATGTGATGGCATATTGGAAGCATTTATTAACTAGTCGCTCGCTATACCACAGGATTATTATGAGTAAAATTTCCACCAACTTCTTAATACTGGGTGTTGTACTCATTACGACGGTTTCTTTAGCCATATCCGGGTGCACGGGGCAGCCGACGACGACCCCCGGGGACACCCACGCATCGCCGACAGCGACGGCCGGAACGCCGACGGCACCGGCCGGCACGGGCGACGATAACGTCCCATCGGGCGTTACCACCGAAAACGGCGTGACCACCATGTCGGGATCGAGCGATGCCAGCTTCCCCTTCCACAGCGAAGAGGGCGGCTATAAGCTCGTGTTCCGGTCGAAGGGCAACGCCCTGACCGACGTGAAGCCCGTTGCCTCGTCGGGCATCGGTATCTCCATGTACTCTTCCTTCGGGGCCTCAGCCGCGGACAGCAGCTGGAACGAGATGTCGCGGATCGAGCACTGGTACTCCGACGACGACGAGACCTGGGAGATCAAGGCGACCGGGCCGTTCGAGGTCAAGATCATCCGGCTGCCCGAATCGGCGACCACGGACAGCGTCCCCGCGACTTACTCCGGCAAAGGCTGGCAGGTCGCCGGGCCGTTCAACCTGGACGCGGGCAGCGCGACCTTCAAGTTCGACTTCGCCGGCTCCGCGTGCGCCGTGGAACTCATGAACGGCACGGACGGCCGGTCGGAGACCTTCCTCTTCACCAACGCCGGCGGCGAAAAGCAGTACAACGTGCCTGCGGCAGGGGCCTATTACGTTCAGGTAAACACCAACCGGGACAACAGCTGGACGATGACGATCGAGCAATAAGCCCGTTGCCCTCACGGGCAACCTTCTTTTATTTTAGACTCTCCTGTATTGTCGGGATCGAAGGGCGGTGGCCGGATGTCTCTGATGGTTTGCCGTTCAGGCGTCCTGTGATGAGCACGCAAGGGCGCGGGACTGCATACTCGCGACGACGCGGACATCAGCTGAGGTCCGGCGACGAAACGCGACGGGCGCAATGACGGTTAACGGATAATCCGCCATATTACCATTCTTAGAAACGTCGCGCCCGTCGCGTTTCGTTGCGGTCGTCGCGAGAACTTAGAGAAACGTCGCGCCCGTCGCGTTTCGTTGCGATCGTCGCGAGTACTGGTACGACAGGCCCCCGAAACAAAGCCCATTTAATTGAATCGGCAGATCCGAAAAACGCAGAAGCAGGCTGTGCAAAACCTTATTTTATAGTCTTTCGTGAAAGGTTTTAAGTGATCGTATGCGGATGGCCGGTCGGCCTCGCGCGCGTGCGCGAATCCGGGCCAGGCCTGTCACGAATCTTCATCCCCGGTCCGCCCGAGGGAAAATGCCTCTGTGTAAAACCTTTCGAGAACGACTATAATGATCTGTTTTTCAGCCGTGACTCGCACCCGCGTGGATAAATCTATACTGCAGTAGTTCCATTATCCGGTATAAGATTGTTGAGTTGGTCCGGATGAAGGTCTTGGTAGTCGGTTCAGGCGGCAGGGAGCACGCCATCGCGGAGGCGTTCGCGCGCAGCAGGTACAACCCGAAGATATACGCGGTCATGAGCAACGTGAACCCGGGCATCAGGCGCCTGGCGACGGACTACCTGATCGAGAAAGAGACGAACGTCCCTGCGGTCGTCGAGTTCGCTGAGCACCACAACGTCGACCTGGCCGTGGTCGGGCCGGAGGCGCCGCTCTCGGCGGGGCTCGCGGACGAGCTGGAGACCAACGGTATCCCGACCGTGGCCCCGGTGAAGGACGCGGCCAGGCTGGAGTTCGACAAGGCATGGACCCGGGAGTTCATGGCCCGCAATAAGATCAAGGGCACGCCCCGGTTCAAGGTTTACAGAGACTACGACGACGCCTGCCGGTACATCGGAGAGTTCCCCGATAGCGTCATCAAGCCGGCCGGGCTGACAGGGGGCAAAGGCGTCAAAGTCATGGGCGAGCATATCCACACGCACGCGGAGGCCTGCGAGTACATCGCTTCAGTCCTGAAGAACGATCGGGTAGTCATCGAGGAGCGCCTCAAGGGCGAGGAGGTCACGATCATGGCCTTCGTGGACGGGAAGAACCTCTCGCCGATGCCGACCGTGCAGGACCACAAGCGCGCCTACGAGAACGACCAGGGCCCGAACACCGGCGGCATGGGCTCCTATACTGACAACACCGAGCTGCTGCCGTTCATGCTCATGAGCGACTACGAGGAGGGCGTGGAGATCATGCGGGACACGGTGACCGCCCTCCATAAGGAGTTAGGGGTACGGTATCGCGGCGTGCTGTACGGGCAGTTCATGATCACCCGCGACGGGATGAAGGTGGTCGAGTTCAACGCCCGGTTCGGCGACCCCGAGGCGATGAACGTCCTGACGCTGCTGAAGACGGATTTCGTGGACATCTGCGAGGCGATCGTGGACGGCAGCCTGGATAAGATGAAGATCGACTTCGACCGCAGCGCGTCGGTCTGCAAGTACGTGGTGCCCGAGGGATACCCCGAGAGCCCGGTGAAGAACGCGCCCCTCGCGATCGACGAAAAGCCGGAGTTCAAGGTCTATTATGCCAGCGTGAACGAGAAGGACGGGAAAGTCTACACGACCTCGTCCCGGTCGCTGGCCGTCGTCGGCGTGGCCGACACCATCGCGAACGCGGAGGTGCTCTCCGAGATGGGCCTGGCCAGCGTGCACGGGAAGTTCCACTGCCGCCACGACATCGGCAAGGAGCAGCTGATCCGGAAGCGGATCGAGCACATGGAAGCCATCCGCGGCGACAGGGCTTTCTAGAATCAATCATGCAAGGAATGGTTAAAAGCCGCAGAGCGCGCAGAGGGGCGCAGAGACCGCAGTTTCCCTTTTAGATATGGCAAGTGTAAAGTAAAAAAAGAAACTGCGGTCTCTGCGCCCCTCTGCGCGCTCTGCGGCATTTTACCGCGCCCGGTGTTCCTCCACGCATGATATTATTGCTCAAGCGACCCTGTATAAATGTAATTATCAGCAGGTCATCTGGGGATATCCAGCCGGGCGGCTGTGTCTGGCATCGTTATTTTATAATAATATTATAATAATGGAGCGCATTTCATAATATCAAATGAAGATGCAGTTCGATTCCGGCGTGGGAGAGCGTAGCAGCAGGATATTCGACAGCCTGCCCGAAGCCATCCTGTTCTTTAACCTCGCCGGCGAGCTAAGATACGTGAACAGCGCCGGGCTGGCGCTCATCGGCCAGGAAGCCCGCAACCGCAGGTTCTGCGATATCGCCGATTGCGGCCAGGCGAGCTTCAGAGATCTGATCGACGACATCAGGAGCCGGATGGTGGGAGACCAGGTCGTGTTACGTTTGCGGCCGGATAAAGGCGGCCGCAGGCTCTATCTGAACGTCGTCCCTGTCGATGGCGGGGCCATCTGCACGCTGACGGACCGGAAGGCCGCCGCGCCGGAAAACGAGTCGATGTACCGGGCCATCTATTACGGGGCCATGGAAGCGATCTTCGTCGTGGATCCCCGGAATCTCCGCATTCTTTCGATGAACAGCACCGCCGAGGACTTGACCGGGTACCGGTGCCCGGAACTCGAGGGCAGGGCCTTTGAGGAAATCGTGGCAGTGCCGGACAGGGAGAATGCCAGGCGCGTCATGAGTAAGGCCACAGCGGACAGCATCAGGACGAAGTACGTCGATCTCCGCCGCAAGGACGGGACGAGCGTGCCGGCAGAGATGAACGCCCGATGTATCAACTTCGACAGCAGGCGGGTGATCGTGTCCCTGGTCAGGGATATCTACCGGTTCGAACACCCGGAAGACGAAGCGGCGCAGCTGGACAACGAGCTGTCGGCGTTAAACTACATCGGTGCCATCGCCGGCGGCAGGCTCGGCCTGCACGATGCGCTGGACCGGGCCATCCGGCTGGTGTGCAAGGTGAAAGACATCCCGGCCGGGCGTATTTACCTGCTTGATCGCGCGACTGGCGAACTGAGGCCGGAGGCCTCGTTCGGGATGGACCTGGAGCGATCGGACAAAAAAGGAACGATCAGGCCAGGTGAATGCGTCGAAGGCCTGGCGGTCAGCACAGGGGAGCCGATCGTCGTTGAAGACCTGGGTACCTGGCAGGGACCCGCGTGTGACAGGGCTTACGCCGGGCGGGCACGGTCCCTGGTCTCTGTCCCGGTCTCCAGCAGGGGCATGACGATCGGCGTCATGGACCTCGCCACGCCGGAAAAGCGCCCGTTCACCCCGCGTGACGTAAGGTTTTTCACGAGCGTGGCGGGCATCATCGGCGTAATGGCCGATCACGACATCCACGTCCGCGAGATGGAGGCGCACGCGGCCGAGGACGAAAAGCTCGCCCTCGAGATGCAGCGGCAGGCAGACGAGTTGCGGCGGAACTATGAGCTGTTGCGCCGGATTACCCAGAGCATCAACCTCGACGACACGCTGGAAAGCATCGTGAAGAACGTGCCCATACTCCTCAGGCTCGACGGCTGCGTGATCTATCGCCTCGAAGAGCGGGAGATCAGATCAGTTCGCGCCACGGAGTCGATCACCAAAAAATTTGGCACGCTGCGATATGATCTCGACCGGCTGGTGGCGACCCGGGAAGCGGTCGACAAAAGGCGCACCATCGTGGTCAACGATGCGCTGAACTACCCGGGTATCGCGATGGACGTGGTCAGGGGCCTCAATATCCGGGCGATGATCATTCTGCCGCTGATCGCCCGGGGCAAGACGCTGGGCGTCATGTGGCTGCTGGACACGGCCACGCCGCGCAAGTTCAGCGACGTCGACATCCAGCGGTCCAACATGCTGTCCGACCAGGTGGCGATCGCCATCGACAACGCGATGCTGTTCCGGCAGCTGTCCGAGGCGAACCGGCAGCTGGAGGACTCCTACGACAGGCTGAAGAACCTGGACAGCATGAAGATGGAATTTTTCACGCTGCTGTCCCACGAGCTACGGACGCCGCTTACCACGATCAAGGGGTACGCCGACCTGCTCCAGGACGGAGTGCTGGGTCCCCTGAATGAAGAGCAGCGCGATAAGCTCGCCCGGATCAGCGCCGGCGTGGACCGCCTGACCAAGATCGTCGAAAACCTGTCCGACCTGTCGAGCATCGCCTCGAAAAAATATGTCGTGGACATCATCCCCGTCTCGCTGAACGACCTGATCAACGAGGTGGTCAAGGGCATGGCGTTTCTCGCGGAAAGCAAGGGCATCGACATCACGACCGACGTGCCGCTGAACCTGCCCATCGTGTACGTGGACCGGGCCCGCATCATGCAGGTCGTCCTGAACATCCTCAACAACGCCATCAAATATACGCCTTCAGGAGGGCACGTGACGATCCGGGCGCGGGACGAGCCCGATCACGTCCTCGTATCGGTGCACGACACGGGCATCGGCATCCCCCGCCGGGACCTGGAGAACATCTTTTCCGGCTTCTACCATTCGGGCTACAAGCTTTCCTACGAGTACAAAGGCGCGGGCCTGGGGCTGGCGCTGTCCCGGGGCATCGTCGAAAGCCACGGGGGCCACATATGGGCAGAAAGCGAGGTGGGAAAAGGAAGTACGTTCTATTTTACGCTGCCCAAGAACGCCCCGCTGAAACAGTCGCATTGAAAGCCGCGGCGCAATCCTGTACTTAACTATAATACCCGGCGAAGGGGATTCACTGGTGATGGCCGGGCACTGCACAGTTTTCATCACCCGCTACCGGGCAGTCCTGTTCGACATGGACGGCGTCGTCACCGACACCATGCCAGTCCACCTGAGAGCATGGCAGGAAGCGTTCAGGCCTTATGGCGTCGACGTCGAAAAGATGGACGTCTACCTCAGGGAAGGCATGCAATCGAAAGCCATGGCACGGGAGATCGCCCGGGAGAAAGGCCGGGAGTTCAGCGAGGGGGAGCTGAAAAAGATCGTGGAGGAAAAGGGCCGGATTTTCGACCGCGAGGCGGCCGGCCATGCCCGGGCATACGACGGGGTGGCGGCGACGCTGACCATGCTTCGGAACAACGGCCTTAAGACGGCGCTGGTCACCGGCAGCCGTTCCGCCTCGGCGCACAAGGTATTGCAGGCGGCGGGCCTCGCCGGCCTGTTCGACGTCGTGGTGACCGGCGACGACACGGAAAAGGGAAAGCCCGACCCCGACCCGTACCTGAAGGCCATCGAGAAGTGCGGGGTGGACCGGCTGAACTGCATTGTCGTCGAGAACGCGCCGCTCGGCATCAGGTCGGCGAAAGCGGCGGGCGTCGACTATGTCATCGCGGTATCGACCTCGCTGGGGGCCGACTACCTGAAGGAAGCGGACGAAGTCGTGGACTCCGTCGCGAAACTCGAGCAGTGCCTGGCGATGCGATTCGCGGCCCGGCCCGCTACATGAAGGAGATGAAAACCGTTTTCTTGCAGCAGGTCGGTGAACTGTAAAGTCTTGCGTAACGGGATAGTAGGTGCGCGGTTAATGGTCGCAGAGACTTCAGAGAGTCGGCGGATGACCGGGGTTTTGGCCAGGTATTAATGACGAAAAACGGGACCGGTCAATCGTTAGTAGACCTGTTGCGCGCCTGCGCGCCAGGGGCGGGAGGGCGGGCCGCGCATTCTTCCGCCGAAGGCGGCTTGCGATAGGAGTCTGCGCGCAGGCTTCGCAGTAGCCGATCCAGCGGGCTCCTGATGACGTTTTTCGTATGAAACGCCGATGTGCCTGATGCACAGGCATATCAGCGTTTCATAAGAGTCGATCGACGACCGTCAGCATGGTCAGGCATTATTGATGAATCGTTTTTCATGGAACGGAGCTCACAGGTACAGGTCCTTGAGCTCGGGATACCGGGAAACGTACGCATCGGAAAACTTGCGGGCCTCGGCCCTGTTACCGTTTTCCATCAACAGGCGGCAGGTGTGCCAGTAAGCGAACCGGATGCCCGGCCAGTAGCCCATACGCTCAGAGTAGGTCATGCAGGAGTCCAGGAGCTTGTGAGCTCTTACCATGTCTCCGGCCCTCGCGTACGCCGTGCCGAGGTTGCCTAACTGGTTCGCTATAGCTCTTTCATCTTTCGTGCTGATGGCGAGCTTGAGCGCGTTTCTATAGCGCTCGATGGCCCTGGCGTTATCCCCCAGGGCGCGGGAGATCGCGCCTATGTAGCTGCTGGCGGCCAGCTGACATTTGCGGGCCAGCTGACCGTTGAGTTGCCCTGCGAGCTTATCCATCGCCAGGAACTCCGCTTCTGCCCGATGCAGGTCGCCGAGGTACATCGCGCACGAGCCGATGTTGTTATGGACGGTGACCCGGTCCAGCGGGTCGGTCACGGAGGCCCCGGCCGCTTCGAAGCAAACGATCGCGTTGGCGTATTCCCGCCTCTCGAAGAAGATAGTGCCCCGGTAGAATGCGATAAGGCCCTTCATCCGGCCGGCCGGGGCCCGGGCAGAAGCTTCGTTCAGCAGGCCGATGGCCCGGCCGTAGTCGCTCTGCCGGATAGCGATACATCCCTGTAATATGCCGACGTAAGCCTTCATGCTTTCGTTCGCAGTCATCTGCAATGCCCGCGCAGCGTACGCGGAGGCCAGGCGATACCGGCCTATCAGCAGGTGATTCAGCGCCAGGACCGCGTTATAATGGTACAGCAGGGCAGCGCTGGCGTTCGAAGGCCGGAGCGACGTCAGGCAGGACGCGACTTTCTCCGAAGGGCGTATATTGAACAGCAGCAGGCCCAGGGAAACCTTCAGGTCGTCGACGGCCGGACCGGGCATCATACCCGGGGACCGCAGGCCCCTCATCAGGCCGAGCAGCCAGACGATCTCCGCGTATTTCTTTTCCTTGCTCAGGAACCGCAGGTAGCCGGGAGCGCTGGCCATCTTTCCGACCAGCGCCTCCACGTGATCGGCATCCGGGGACATTATGACTCCCATATCCGCGAGGTACCTGGCCAGGCCGATCATGTAGCCGGAAAGCTCCCCGGGCGCCTGCATATGTGAGAGCTGGTCGACGTCCAGCTCGCCGAACTCGCGGCATGGCGTGTCCATCAGCTGCGGCTCAGCCACCTGTTCCAGCGAGCGGCTGAGCGCGGAGGTGAACTGCCGGAAACAGCGGTCGAACTCCTCAAAGATGAGCGTGTTGTCCGGCGACTGTTCCCGGAACCGCTCGAACATGACCCGGCAAAGCGTCGAGCTCCCCGGCGTCTCCGAACGGTGCATCCAGGGGTCGTAGCATTCCAGCGCCGACGCCAGCTTCGAGATGCTTTCGTCATCCAGCGCGCCGCTGAACGCCGAGGCCAGCGATCGGCGCAGGAGCGAGGTCACTACGTCATCGCTCAAGCTGAATATCTTCAGGGATTCTCCGGCGCCTGCGTATGAATAGAGGCCCAGAAGCAGCTCGATCAGGTGCCTGGGTAGCATCCGAGTTACCTCAATGGTAACTTACGACTCCTGATCATTTGAAGGTGTATCCGGTTTTTAGCGAATGCCCTATGAAAGAATGCGATCGGGGCCGATCCGGCCGGACAGGATCATGTGATCGGCGATGACCAGCGCGACCATCGCCTCGGCGACCGGCACCACCCTCGGCACGATCGAGGGGTCGTGGCGGCCGGCGATGACGATGTCCGCCGCTTCCATCGTCACCATGTCCACGGTACGCTGCCGCCGGGAGATGGAAGGGGTCGGCTTGACGGCAATGCGGCAGATCACCGGCATGCCAGAGCTGATGCCGCCCAGGATGCCGCCGCTGTTGTTCGTCCTCGTCCTGATGTCGCCCCGGTCGAGCGCGAACTCGTCGTTCATCTCGCTGCCCCTCATCCGGGCGGCGGCGAAGCCGGCGCCGATCTCCACGCCCTTCACGCTGCCGATGCCCATGAGCGCTCCCGCGAGGCCGGCGTCCAGCTTGCCGAAGACCGGGGAACCCAGGCCGGCCGGGACCCCGACGGCGAGGACCTCCACCGTGCCGCCCAGGCTATCGCCTTCTTTGCCCGCCTGCAGGATGGCCTGCCTCATCGCCTCAGCCGCCGACGGGTCGGCGCACCGCACCGGGTTCTTACACGGATTATTCATAATGTCGCTCAGGCTTGACTCTTTTGCGACGACATTTCCGACCGAAAGTGTATGGCCATAGACGCGGATGCCTTTCAGCGCGAGCAGCTTTCTGGCGATGGCGCCGGCGGCGACCCGGCTGAGCGTCTCCCGGCCCGAAGAGCGGCCTCCGCCGCGGTAGTCCCGGTAGCCGTACTTCGCCTGGTAACTGTAATCGGCGTGGCCGGGGCGGGGCAGGTTTTTAATCGCCTCGTACGCGGAAGGATCGGCGTCGCGGTTCCGGACGAGCATGGCGATCGGCGTCCCGGTGGTCCGGCCCTCGAACACGCCGGAGAGGATCTCGACCCGGTCGGATTCGGCCCGCTGCGTGGTGATCTCGCTCTGGCCGGGCCGGCGCCGGTCGAGCTCCTGCTGGATGTCCGCCTCGTCGAGGCGGAGGCCCGCCGGGCAGCCGTCGACGACCGCTCCGAGGCCGGGACCGTGGCTTTCGCCGAACGTCGTGACACGGAACGCGCGGCCGAAGGTGTTCATGTCACCACCTTCGCGCCGAGCTTTTTCAGGTCGTCGAAGAAGCCGGGGTAGGAGATGGCGATCGATTCCGCCGTGCCGATCGTCGTCTTCCCTTCGGCGACCAGCCCGGCGATGGCCAGCGACATGACGATCCGGTGGTCGTCGTACCCGTCGACTTTCGTGCCTTTGAGCTTGCTGCCCCGGATGGTCAGGCCGTCCTGCCGCTCCTCGATGTCGGCGCCCATCTTCCGCAGCTCGACCGTGATCGCGTGCAGGCGGTCCGTCTCCTTGTAGCGGACGTGCTCGGCGTTCTCGATGTTCGTGGTGCCGGACGCGCAGGCGCCCAGCACGGCCAGCGTGGGCACTAGGTCGGGCGTCGCGCCGGCGTCGATGTCGATGCCCTTGAGGCTGCCGCCGTCCACGGTGACGGAGCCCTGCTCCGTGTCCCAGTAGACGTTGGCGCCCATGTCAAGCAGGTACTCGAGGATCGCCGCGTCGCCCTGCTTCGACTCGAAGAGGTTGTTGACGGTGACTTTGGACCTCGTCATCGCGGCGGCCGCCAGCATGTAGGCCGCCGAGGAAAAGTCGCCCGGCACCCGGTAGGCCTTCAGATCGTAGTCCTGGCCGGAGGGGATGAAGTATTCCCGGTAGCCGCTGTCGATGCGGCACCCGGCCGCCGTCAGCATCTCGACGGTCACGTCGACATACGGCTTCGACTTCAGCTCGCCCTCGATATCAAGCACCGTGTCGCGCCTGGCGAACGGGCAGGAAATGAGCAACGATGAGATGAACTGTGAGCTAACGTCGCCCCTAATCCTGACAGTGCCGCCCTCCATCGGGCCGTGGACGACGAGCGGCGCCGTGCCGGTGCCCCGGGTGGAGTAGCAGACGGCGCCCAGGTCGTTCAGCGCCTTGATCAGCGGGCCGTTGGGCCTCCGGCGTAGCGAGCCGTCCCCGGTGAACACGGTAGCGCCGTCCGCCAGCGCCGCCACGGACGCGCACAGCCGCAGCGTGGTGCCGCTGTTCTTCGCGTCGATCACGTCATCCGGCACTTTCGGTTTGCCGATGACGCCTGCGATCTCGATAGTATCGCCCTCGATCCGGACCTCGGCGCCGAACGCCCGGCAGGCGTCGACGGTCGCCAGCGTGTCGGCGGAGAGCAACGGCTTCGTGATCTTCGCGTAATGGCCCAGGCTGCCGATCACGATAGCCCTGTGCGTATAGCTCTTCGAAGGCGGGGCTTCCACGGTCCCCCAGACGTCGGATTTGCTGACCTTGACGTTCATCGAGGACTTATATGATTTGATGTCATATAAAACTAAACATCTCGGGCACAGGCTATGATATGTATACGGCCAGTAGCCGCCGGACCAATCGCGCGCATGCGCGCCGGGGGTGGGAGGGCGGGCAGTACGAATGGCCCGCCGGAGGCGGCATACGACATATCCCTGCGCGCAAACCCGGCGAGTTTTCATATAAGTCAGTCGATGACGGGGATTATGGCCGGGCATCACGATGAGAAACGGGCATCATCGTCGTCGCATGTCCCGCCAGGGCATTCGCACGCGCGCGAACCCGCCAATCCGCGCGAACCCGCCAATAGCGCGAGCCCGCCGATGACAGTCCAAACCGCCGAAATGACCTGCTTTTCCATAAGAACGCAGAGCGATGTAAGGACTGCAGTTTTTATTTTTAATCTGCCATATGATAAGCTGTAAAGTAACTACGTCCTCTGCGGATCTCTGCGGTTTTACGGCACTTTACTGTTCCGGCAACCGGCCATCCGTACCTGTATATACGCCAGTTTTTCTATCGGCTCATAACCGCTTCGACAGCCGTCATCTGCCCGCGCACCGTTTCATCGCAGGGCCGTCGGAGGTAGGCGAATACCCCGGTTTCCGGCGCGGGCCCGTTTCGCCCGAAACATGCCTCTACCACTACAATGTTTATATACCAGTATCGCCCATTAGAGCTTTAACAACGAGCAGAAGCCCGTCCGTCAGGCGTATAGACGCGCCCGCGGGCTGCTGGAAGCGGGGTTCAGTCTTTGAGGATCAAGGCCAGACATCATTTGAGAGAGGATGCCGTAAAAAATGTCCTTGACAGCTTGAGGGCATCTTTTGGTGACGAGATTATCCCGGCGTTCGCCGGCAAGACGCTGGAGATTGCGGAGACCGACGAGTCCCAGGAGTTCATCCTGGTCAACGGGCAGCCATGGCTGTTCTCCGTGGAGAGCTCGGTGTTTTTCCCGACGGTGAGGGGCGCCATGTTCATCAAGCCCAGGAAGAAACGCGTCACCGTCGACATGGGCGCCGTGAAGTTCGTCGCCAAGGGCGCCGACATCATGAGCCCGGGCATCATCGACGTGGACACGGGCATACGCCGGGGCGATCTGGTCGTCATTTGCGACGAGGTGCACGGGAAGCCGCTGGCCGTCGGCCGGGCGCTGGTCAACGCCGACGCCATGATGGGGAACCGGGGCAAAGCGGTAAAGTCCATACACTACGTAGGCGATCGCATCTGGAACCTCGAGCTTTAGAGACCGACAAGCTATTATTTAAGAGATTTATAGATAATTACAATCATCTTTAACGGATATACGATAAAAATCAGAGGGATGGATTACAAATGGCTAGCAAAGGAATACTTGGTAAGGTATTTGGCGGAAAGGCCGAGAGCGACGAAGAGGAATACACCGAGATCGACCTGGGCGACATGGACCAGGCCGTCGGTTCCGGTCCCGCAGAGACTTATGTCAGGGTCGCCGAGCTGTCGAACCTGTCGCAGATCCCGGAGCTAAAGCGCGAGATTTACAACGGCAACATCGTCGTCGTGGACATCTCCCCGGTCAAGGGCGACAGCCTCACCCGGGACCGCGCGCTGAAGGACCTGAAACAGGTCGCTGCCGACGTCAGAGGCGACATCGCGATGATCAAGGACGACAATCTCATCGTCGTCACCCCGATGTCTATCAAGATCGACAGGACAAAGTTTACAGGCAAGTAAGGTACTCAGAGTGTCGATGAGAGAATCGACCGGAGATTACTGTCTTACAGCCGCCACGGGAGCCGTTTACTGTCCGATATGCCACAGCGCGCTCGAGATGCGCTGGCAGCAGGACAACATCCCTTATTTCGGCGACGTGATGGAAATCAGTACCGTCTGCGCCTGCGGGTTCAGGTATGCGGACACGCTTATTCTGGGCCAGAAAGAGCCCATGCGCCACACGATGAAAGTCAGCACCGCTGACCACATGTGCACCCGGGTCATCCGGTCCACGTCAGGCACGATCCACATCCCCGAGTGGGGCCTGGACATCGAGCCCGGGCCCGCGTCCGAGGCGTACATATCGAACGTCGAGGGCCTGCTGGACCGCATCGAGGCCGTCGTCACCATGGCCCGGAAGTGGGCGGAGAGCGAGGACGAGGTCAGGCGCGCGGACACGCTGCTCGGCGAAATCGATGCCGCCCGGGAAGGCAGAGTGTGCTTCACCCTGATCATCGAGGACCCGCTCGGCAACAGCGCCATCGTGGACGAGACCGTCTGCATGGAAAAGTTGACGCCGGAAGAGGCCGAGCGCCTGCAGACCGGGATGTT
>MVRA01000181.1 GCA_002067315.1 Methanocella sp. PtaU1.Bin125
CTGGTGTCCGTTGGTGCACTCATCGAGTAATTTCGGTGGGGAAGAGCTGACCCCTCGCAATGCCATGCGTTGGGGGTTGAGGCTGTGTAAATGATTGTCTTTGGACGCTGAATTGGAATGTAATGCCAGAGTATGCCGATCTTTCGTGAGAAGGATCTGGTGTCTTTGAATATTTGACAATAAGAGTCTTAAAACGGTTCTAATCCTAATCGTTAGAATCGTTGACTAATGTCTTTTGGCGTTGCTATGCCGTCTGGTGAATGGCTGGGCTCGAGAACCGATGAAGGACGTGCCAAGCTGCGATAAGCCACGGGGAGGCGCATGGAACCTTTGATCCGTGGATTTCCTAATGGGAACTCCTGTGTCTTTTTGACACGACCCGTAAGGGTTGGGAACGCCCTGAGTTGAAACATCTGCGTAGGGGCAGGAGAAGAAATCAATTTGAGATGCTGTTAGTAACGGCGAGTGAACACAGCAAAGCCCAAACCGAATCCCCTCCTGAAAAGGAAGGGGAGATGTGGTGTTGTAAACCCGTCTTTTAGTCCGGACAAGTATCAGGTTAACTCCACTGGAACGTGGGACCGTAGAGGGTGATAGTCCCGTAGCTACTGCTTGTTGGATGTGGCGGTGTTTTGAGTACCGTGGGTCGGATATCTCGCGGGAATCCGGGGGACACTTACCTCCAAGGCTAAACATATCTCGAGACCGATAGCGCAATAGTAGAGTGATCGAAAGCTGAAAAGCACCCCGTGAAGGGAGGCGAAAAGAGCCTGAAATCAGACGGTGATGGAGGGACAAGGCATGAAAGGATCTTCCATCTGAAAGAAGCACTCGCGAGGGTGTTGTATGAGGGTGGTTGCCAGTGTCTTGTCGTACGTTTTGAAGAACGGGCCAAGGAGTGCAGCAAAGTGGCGAGACTAACCATTATGTGGGGAGTCGAAGCGAAAGCAACATGCACGCACGTAAGGAGGTGCGACCTATACAAGTGGGTGGAGTCACTGGGCTGCGACCCGAAACCAGGTGATCTAGACGTGGGCAGATTGAAGCGTAACGAAAGTTACGTGGAGGATCGTTAGCGGTATTGATATGCAAATCGTTCGCGTGACCTGCGCCTAGGGGTGAAAGTCCAATCGAACTTGGAAACAGCTGGTTCCTCTCGAAACATATCGAAGTATGACCTCACACGAGGCCGTGGGCGGAGTAGAGCACTGATTAGGGGAGCCGGGCGGGAAACTGCTCGTCCTCTTGTCAAACTCCAAAGCCGCCTTCGCTGTAGACTGTGGGCAGTCCGGGCTGGGGGGTAAGCTTCTAGTCCGTAAGGGAGACAACCCAGACCAGGGTTAAGGTCCTTAATTGTCGGCTAAGTGTAAACACTGAAGGGCGTCCCAAGCCCTAGACAACCGGGAGGTGAGCTTAGAAGCAGCTACCCTCTAAGAAAAGCGTAACAGCTTACCGGTCGAGGTTTGGGGCCCCGAAAATTGACGGGGCTAAAGCCGACAACCGAGACCCTGGAACACCGCGAGGTGATTTCGTAGGGAGGCGCCGTGCATGGATAGAAGCCAGGCTGTAAAGTCTGGTGGACCGTGCAGGGACGAAAATCTTGGCATTAGTAGCAGCTTAGCAGGGTGAGAATCCCTGCCGCCGAAAGGGCTAGGTTTCCTCGGCAATGATCGTCAGCCGAGGGTTAGTCGGTCCTAAGACTCACCTTAACCGGAGTGAGTCAAAAGGGAAACAGGTTAATATTCCTGTACTTGCATGTGTTAAAACCGACGCTTAGAGCCAGCACTGGCAACATCGTCGTGTTGTTCAAACTAATAGCACGGCGGAGAAACGTAATGTTGAGAAACCGTGTAATATGTGATGACGTAAGCAGTGTCACGCTTTGAGCCCATGAAAAGGGAACATGCGAACCGTACCAAGAACCGACACAGGTGCCCCTAGTTAAGAAGACTAAGGCGTGTCGGCATACCGTGGCCAAGGGAATTCGGCAAATTAGCTCCGTAACTTCGGGATAAGGAGTGCCTGCTCTGAAGAGAGCAGGTCGCAGTGACGAGGGAGCACTAACTGTCTAATAACAACATAGCTGATCGCCAAACCGTAAGGTCTAGTACGATCAGTGAATCCTGCCCAGTGCAGGTACCTGAAAACCTCGTTCAAGGGGAAGAAGGGCCTGTCAACGGCGGGGGTAACTATAACCCTCTTAAGGTAGCGTAGTACCTTGCCGCTTAATTGGCGGCTTGCATGAATGGATCAATGAGTGCTCTACTGTCCCTGGCCGCGCGCCGGTGAACATTACATCCTAGTGCAGAGTCTAGGGACCCCTAATGGGAAGTGAAGACCCCGTGGAGCTTTACTGCAACCTGTCGCTGGGTTGTGGCCCTGGATGTGCAGAGTAGGTAGGACCCGTCGATCCTCCGACGCCAGTCGGAGGGGAGGGGACGATGAGACACTACCCTTCTTGGACTACGACCCTAACTCAGAGATGAGGACCCCGATAGGCGGGCAGTTTGGCTGGGGCGGCACGCCCTCGAAAAGGTATCGAGGGCGCCCTAAGGTCAACTCAATCGAGTCAGAAACTCGACCGAGAGTGTAAGAGCATAAGTTGGCTTGACTGCCACTCGCACAACGAGAGTGACAGAGATGAAAATCGGGTCTAACGAACCACTAAGCCTCCGAAGTGGGGGCTATTGATGTCAGAAAAGCTACCCCGGGGATAACAGAGTCGTCGCCGGCAAGAGTACATATCGACCCGGCGGCTTGCTACCTCGATGTCGGTTCTTTCCATCCTGGCAGTGCAGCAGCTGCCAAGGGTGAGGTTGTTCGCCTATTAAAGGAGATCGTGAGCTGGGTTTAGACCGTCGTGAGACAGGTCGGTTACTATCTGTTAGGGGTGTAAGTGGTCTGAGCGGAAGTTGCTTTTAGTACGAGAGGAACAAGGCAACGGCGCCACTAGTCAACCAGTTGTCTGACAAGGCACGGCTGGGCAGCCACGCGCCACGTTGTAAGGGCTGAAAGCATCTAAGCCCGAAAAACACCGTGAAAAGAGACCACAAACGGGTACTCATAAAAGATGAGTTTGATAGAGTTGGGGTGTACGCACCAAGGTAACGAGGTGCTCAGCCCGCAACCACTAACAACCCAACCCGCCAAAAGACCAAAAAACAAAGACCGCTCCGGAGTTGCATTCCAAAGCGAAATCCAAAGACGATCCACAATCAGCCACAACAAGATCAAGACTGACAATCATGCGTTGGTTTTGGCGGCCACAGCCCTGGGGAGACACCCGGACCCATTCCGAACCCGGAAGTTAAGCCCAGGCACGTAGCATGCTGTACTAAGGTACGCGAGTCCTCGGGAACCATGCCAAGCCGCCAAACCCAACCACAAAACCACCAATTTTAATGAATAATTTACCCTTTTATTAACTATTATTGCATATCTGAACAGTGTTAACTGTCCCCTGTGGAATCGCGGGTGGCCTCGCGCGCGCTCGCAGACACGGGGACAGCCTGCCCTACCGCCCGACCTGTCACAGTCTCTATATATCCGGCGGGAAAACGGCTCGGTCATCGTAAACTTCATTAGTATTATGTCACTTTATTGATAGTGACCGCTATGGACATGAACGAGATCGAGAAGGAACTGGGCAACATCAAAGCCCGGCGGCAAGGGCCTGGAAAGATAGTTGACTACAACGTCAGGCACGCCGGAATCAAAGTGTTAGCCAGCAGGTTGCTCGCCCTGCTCTTCTTCGCCGCCATGGTCCTCTTCGGCCTGTATACGATTTTTAACGCAGAAACCGCCCGGATCGATTTCAAAGTAGTCGCCGTCCTGGCCATCGTGTACCTCGCCGGAGGCGCCTTCATCGCGCTTAAGCTGTGGAACACTGAGCGCATGGGCTGGGTAGCCTTATTCTTCGTATCGCTGGCCGGTATCGGGTTACCGATATTATCGGCTGTCGATCACGGGCTGATGGCGGGCACGCTGCCTATCATCGGGGCCTCGCTAATCACGCTTGTAATCCTGTACTGGATCAAAGACCTGTACCGGATAAAAAAGTTCGGGGACATCTTCGGCCCGCCGCAGTAAGCCTTTTTTTTAATTTTTCCCGGGCTGGCTCTCGGCGCTCTGCAGGGCGTTCTGCGGGAAAACGGCCCCGTGGGTTTCGACGAGGCGTTTGAACGTCTCGAGTTCTTCCCGGGCGGAGCGTCTGATTTTACCGCCCATGAAAGGGAGGATGACGTTCAGCGGGAACGCGGTCCCTTTGCCGGACCATGTGAAGTCGACCCGGGTCCGGTCCCCGATCGATTCCATCGTGGTCCGGACCTGGATAAGCATGCCCGACCCTGATACCTGCGAGACGATCTTTCCCGGCTCATGGGATAAGAGACGGTCCTCCAGGACGTATGGCCGGCCGTTTTCGACGTAGTGCAAACGGGCCACAGAGCCCGGTTCGCCGATCTTTCCCGCCACTACTTCGACCCGGGCGAGGTCTTTCGTCCAGCAGGGCATGTTATCCGGGTGAAAAAAGGCCCGCTCAACGATGTCGATTGGCCTGCCGATCTCGACGCTGACGGTGAACTCCGGCATGTACCTCTTATTTTTTCATCTCTTCCTGGATTTTCTCCCTCAGTATTCTGCTGATCAGCTTGCCGTCCGCCTTGCCCCGGAGCTTCGCCATCGCCAGGCCCATCAGGCCGCTCTGGGCGGCGTCCCCCTTCTCTTTGACATAGTCATGCTTTTCGCTCACGATGTCGCCGATGATCTTCCGGACCTCTTCCTCGCCCACGCCACCCAGGCCGAGGCGCTTCACCGCGTCATCCACGCCCTTGCCGGGCTGCTGTGCCGTCTCTTTCAGCACCGCAGGGATCGCCTCTTTCGCGATCCTGCCCTCGTTGACCAGCCTGAAGACGTCGGCCAGCTCGCGCTCGGTGATGTGCTCCGTCGGCACGCCGTCCCTGCGCAGCTCGGTGAGCGTCCCGAGCATCGTCCGGGCGACCAGCGTCGGGTTGCCCGAGGCTTTCGCCAGCTCCTCGAAGGTCTCGTTCTCCGGGGAATAGGCCAGCGCGTGGGCCATCTCCGGGTTGAGGCCATACTGTTTCACGAACCGTTCCTTCTTCTCGCTGAGCAGTTCGGGCATCTCCTGCATGAGCTTCGCCATGTGCTCCGGGGTGACGACCACCGAAGGCACGTCTGTCTCCGGGTACATCCGCGCCCGGCCGGGCAGCGGCCGCATGTACTCCGTGTTGCCGTTGGGCTGCGCTCCCCTGGTCTCTTCCGGTACGCCGACCAGCGCCTCGCCGGCACGGCGGATGACGGCCGCCATCGCCGCCGCTGACTTCGGCTTCGTGTCCGCGACCAGGACGAACGCATCGTCACCGGATATTCCCAGCGACTGGCCGATGGCGTCCACCTCTGCCTGCGTGATGCCGTAGTTAGGCAGCTCGTCCGAATGGAAAATGCCCCCGACGCCTGCCGCACGCTTCGCCCTGTCAGAGAACTCGGTGCCGAGCCGCCTGCCAGGCAGTATCTCTCGCCCGATCAGTCCCTTGAACCCGGGCAGCCTGATCGCGAAGATCACGCCGCCGGAGGACAGGGCCTTCTTAACGACTTTGGACTCGGAGGCCTTGAAAAGCGCGGTAAGATCGACGATCTCTTCCTGCACCTTCGCGCCCCGTGCCAGCAGCTCATCCCTGATGGCCAGCAGGTTGATCTGCCGCTGCGCCTCCTTTTCGACGACCTGCTCGATGAGGTCCAGTGCCTGCACTCCCTTGATCTCGACGCGGGCGCCTTTCGCGATCGACACGTTCACGTCCTGCCGGATCGTGCCCAGGCCGCGTCTCACCTTCAGCGACCGCAGCAGCGTGCCGATGGCCAGCGCCACTTCCCTCGCCTGCGCTGGAGTTTTGATGTCCGGCGCCGTGGCGACCTCGATGAGCGGTATGCCGAGCCGGTCCAGCGAGTAGACGGTGGCGTCGGCCTTTGCTTCTACCTTAGAGGCAGCGTCTTCCTCTAGGCACAGCGTGTCCATACCCACTCTCCCCGATGGCGTCTCGACATAGCCGTTCGATGCGACGAAGCAGGTACGCTGGAAGCCTGTAGTGTTCGAGCCGTCGACCACGATCTTCCGCATGGTAAACACCTCGTCCGCCGGCTTCATGTTGAACAGCACCGACGCCTTCAGCGCGATATCGAGGGCCTCAAGGTTCAGCGGCATCGGGGGCTCTTCGTCGTTCTCGATGAGACAGGTCGTATCGTACGCCTTGTAGATGAACTTCTTCCGGGTCATCGCCTGCTCGGCCGCCGCCCGGTCGACCTCGCCCATCTCGCTTTCCCGGGCCCGCAGGTACCGGAAGAACTCGAAGTTCGAGTCCTCGGCCTTCCGGATCTCGTTCGGGCAGCAGCAGTACAGTTTCGTCCTCGACGCGAGCTGCTGGTGGATCTCCAGCCCCGACTTCAGGCCGATCTCCTGATAGTTGATCATACTGTTGACCTCCAGTTGATCTCGCCGGCGATATCCGTCTGCATCATGCGCCGGGCCTCCTCTTTGTCCTGTGTCTGGCCGAGCACCCACATGAGCTTGACCAGCGCCACCTCGGCGAGCATGTCCTGCCCCTCGATCACGCCGGCGTTGATCAGGTCGATGCCGGTGGAGTAGACACGGTCGCAGACCCTCCCGTTAATACACTGGGAGGTCATCACGACGGTCACGCCATCAGCGATAGCGTTCCTGATCGCCGGGAGCCACTGCCGGCTCACGTGGCCGAGGCCCGTGCCCTCGAGCACGATGCCCCTGTATCCTTTGCCCTTGTAATGGTCGATGATATCGGACGGCATGCCCGGGTAGAACTTGACCAGCGCGCACTTCGGCTCCATCCTGTCGCGCAGCGCCAGCTCTTTTTCCCCGCGCTTCACGTAGTCGTCGAGGACCGTGATCTTTCTCGTGCCATAGTCGACCCGCGCGATCGGCGCCTCGTTCACCGACTGGAACGCAGTACGCGCGGATGTGTGCATCTTCCGCACCCTGGTGCCGCGGTGCACGTAGCAGAAGTCGTCCGACGTCGACCCGTGCATGACCACGCTGGCGCCGGCGATGTCCGACACGGCGACCGTCGCGGCGCAGATCGCGTTCATCGCGTTGTCGCTGGACGGCCGGTCGGACGACCGCTGCGAGCCCACCAGGACGATCGGCACCGGCGACTGCACCATGAACGACAGCGCGGCGGCCGTGTACTGCAGCGTGTCCGTGCCGTGGGTGATGATGATGCCCTGCGATCCCTCGCTGATGTGGCGATAGACCGACCGGGCCAGGTTTTGCCAGATGGACGTGTCCATGTCCTCGCTGAAGATCATGCTGAGCACTTCGCCGTCATAGTTCGCGATCTCGGTCAGCTCGGGGATCGCGTCCATGATGTCGTCGGGCGTGAATTGCGAGGATACGGCGCCCGTCCGGTAGTCGACGCGGCTGGCGATGGTGCCGCCCGTGGAGAGAATGGAGACCTTCGGCAGGTCTTTGTTAGTGATGTGCACGTGCGGCGCGAGCCTGAACGAAGGGGGCCGTTCCTTCTCGATAAACTCGATAGCGCAGCCCTCCGGGGAGATGCCCACGTTGTAGCCGCTCTTCATTTTAAGCACGATGTTGCCGCTGCGGGACGGCATCAGGATGCCCTCGTAGGTAATGCCGTCTCTCGACACGCGCACGCGGTCGCCTTCCTCGAACTCTTTGCCGTTGATGATCATTTGCGCTTCCCCGTTAATCCGTCGGCGGCTTTTTGCAGGCCGGCGTATGCTGTATCTATGCCCTTGCCCAGCGACGACTTTAAGGCGATGTCCGACGACAGCCTCTTCCTCTCGGCGGCGATCTTTTTCCGCACCATCGCCTTCGCCGGGCCGCCGGTAATGCTCCGCCGCTCTACGTTCGCCGCCGGATCCTTCGCCTCGGCGAGCAGCTTTGCGGTGAGGCCCATGGCGCTAACCTTCTTGCCGATCATCTCCATCGACGCGCTGTCCACGTCCTGAAGGGACGGGTCGCCGCTGCCGCGTGCTAAACGGCCCACGATGCCGTGGGCGGTCCGGAACGGCAGCCCCGTCGCCCGCACGATGGTGTCGGCGATCTCAGTGGCCGTCGTGAAGCCCGTCGTGCTCTTCCGGGCCAGCTCGTCCTTCTTGATCGTCATGGTCTGCACGGCGCCGGCCATGATGCGGACCGAGGACCGGGTGATCTCGAACGCGCGCAGCAGGTTCGGCGTGACCTCCTGCAGATCAGAATTATAGCTGTACGGAAGTCCTTTGACGATGGTAAAGGCGGCGGCCATGTGGCCGATGACCGTGCCGCTCCTGCCCCGGACCAGCTCCAGCACGTCCGGGTTCTTCTTCTGGGGCATGATCGAGCTGGTGGACGCATACGTGTCGCTGAGCTCGACGAAGCCGAACTCCGACGTGCTCCACAGCACCAGCTCGTCGGCCAGGCGGCTCAGGTCTACTTCGATGATCGCCAGCCGGGACGTAAGGTCGAGGATGAAGTCACGTGCGGCCACGCCGTCCATGGAGTTGTCCATCGGCCGGTCGAACCCGAGCAGCTGCGCCGTGTACTCCCGGTCCAGCGGGTACCCGGTGGACGCGAACGCCGCGCTGCCCAGGGGGCAGATGTTGACGAACTTCCACGCGTCGATCAGCCGCTCGAAGTCCCGGTCCAGGGCCGAGACGTGCGCCAGCATGTGATGGGCCAGCGTCGTCGGCTGGGCGTGCTGCAGGTGCGTGAAGCCCGGCATGATCGTATCCGTATGTCCCATTGCGATGTCCAGGAGCGCGGCACGCAGTTCCAGCAGATCAGCCATCAGCCCCAGCAGCTCCTCGCGGGCAGCGATTCGGATGCAGGTGGCCACTTCGTCGTTCCGCGAGCGCCCCGAGTGCATCCGGCCGCCGGCGTTCTCGCCCACGGCCTTGATCAGCTTGGACTCGATGGCCATATGGACGTCCTCAAACGCAGGGATATTCACTGCGTCGACGCCCTCCTTCTCGATGGCGGCGAGCGCCTTCAGGATAGCGGCGGCGTCAGTTTTACTGATGATGCCCTGCTTCGCCAGCATCACCGTGTGCGCCCGGTCGACCAGCAGGTCTGCCGGGAAAATCCACCGGTCCGCCTGCAACGACGAGGTGAACACGTTCACTTCTTCCGCCTTGGCCGCCAGCCGGCCCCTCCGCAGTATGTCCTCTTTCTCGCTCATAGCCGCACGCTCTCTGTGTTGCGGATACATTTTACGGTCATTATATATCATCCTTTCACCGGCATGCCTACGAAGCCCGCCTGTGCTGGCCTGTACGGGGCTACAAAACCTATTTTACATAGCGGCGAATATTAGCTGCGATGATCTTTTCGGAAATCTACGACGAGGGCAGGGATAAGGTGTTCGTGATGCACGGCACCATCGAGGTGAGGGTACCCCATCAGTTTTACGCGAAGCTCAGCCGGAAGTATTCCGACGAAGAGATCGTCTCCCTGCAGGAGGCCAAAGTCCTGCGGAACCATTACACGCACCGGGAGCTCGTCTACATCACCCGGGAGTCCGGCATCCCCCTGATCGGGCACACCGCCTTCGGCCTGATCGACCGGGGTACGAACCTCATCCAGGTCCGGCCGGTATCCGGCTGCAACCTGAACTGCATCTTCTGCAGCGTCGACGAGGGCCACACGCAGACGCGGAAGACCGATTTCATCGTGGACACGGACTACCTCGTGGAGGAGTTCGCGAAGCTCGCCGCCCTGAAATCTGACGACGTAGAGGCACACATCGACGGCCAGGGCGAGCCGTTCATCTACCCGTACATGATCGAGCTGCTCCAGAAGCTCCGCAAAGTGCCGAACGTGAAGACGATTTCGGCTCAGAGCAACGGCATGGTGATTGACGAGGAAAAGATCAGGGCCATGGCCGGGCTCATCGACCGCGTTAACCTGTCCGTCTCGTCGCTTGATCAGCGCACCGCACAGATACTAGCGGGCACGAAGAAGTATGACGTCGAGCACGTGAAGAACGTGGCGGTAAAGCTGCTGGAGCACGGCATCGACGTGCTGCTGGCGCCCGTCTGGGTGCCCGGCTTCAACGACGGCGAGATGGCGAAGATCATCGAGTGGGGCCAGTCGATCGGAGTCGGTCGCCGCTATCCCGGGTTCGGCATCCAGAACTACGTGCGCTATCAGTTCGGCAAGAAAGTAAAGACAAAGCCGATGCGGTTCGACCAGTTCTTCGAGAAGCTGGCAGTGCTGGAACAACAGTACGGCCTCAAGCTCAAGCTCACGCCCGCTGATTTCGGCATTCACCGCGCGCCTGCGCTGCCGAAGGCCTTCCGCAAGGGCGACCAGCTCAAGCTGGACCTCGTTGCGCCGGGGCGGGTGCACGGCGAAATGCTTGCTGTCGCCAGCGGCCGGGTAATCGGCGTGCTGACTGACAGGCCCGTGGGGTCACGCGTTTCTGCAGAGATTACCCGGACTACGGATAATGTGTATGTCGCTAAGACTGGTAGCTAGATCCGGTTTCCCTAGCCTGACGCCCGCGCGCGAGAGGCCGCCTGTCCGGACAGCGATGACCGGCACGGCAGCAACACATAATATTTCAAGCCCTGGCTGCGACTATTACGCTGTTTAACGACCGTCGTATCTCCTCCACCGTCTCCGGCGGCACCTCGAGATCGACCTTGTTCAGCGCCACGCCCAGCAGTTCCGCCGCACCGGCGAGCTCTTCTTCCGGGTGATGCTTCAGCGCGTATTTCATGACCACATCTACCGGTAGATGCTGGGCCAGGGCCAGCACTGCGCAGACCAGGTCGAACTCGTGCGCGCGCTGCGGCTCGGCCGGGTTGATCTTCAGGCTGTCGACCACGTAGATGCGGCCGTCCCGGTACAGGAAGTTGTCGAGCTTCACGTCGCCGTGGAAGACGCCGGTATCGTGCATGACCTTCAGCATCGCGAAGACCTGGTCGGCGATCGCCTCGCTGATCTCGACCTTCGAGAGCGGCAGGCCTTCGATGAACTCCATGACGAGGATGTAGTCGTCGTGGTTCAGCCGGTGGACGCCGTAGACCTCCGGGACGCTGATGCCTTTCCGCTTCAGCAGCCGCATCCGGTCCCGCTCGAAGTCGACCATGTCCTCCGCGTCGGCGTGATCCATGAAATCGAGGCGCGTACCCTCGGCCATCACCCCGAGCCGGCGCATGATCGTCATGTACCGGTGCTTGATCGCGCTGCGGTCGTTGATGATCTTGCCGAGATACTTCTTCGGCTGCTTCGTCTTCCTGTCAACGCCCTCGATGACGCAGGGGATGGACATCCAGTAGCTGCCGCCCGCAAGCCTGATCCTGATCTTTTTCAGCCGGTAGACTCGCTTGAACAGGAAACGGATCTGGGCCCGGCGGATCGTGCTGAGGTCGTCGCGAGAAACGTCGTGGATGCGGTCGATCAGCGCTTTCTTGAAATGTGTGCGGAAGGCCCGGTCGACGGCCCGTAAGACCACGTACACTACCCCGACGACCGCTACGATGATCGCCAGAGCGATGGTGTTGTTCAGTATGTAGTTGAGCAGGTTGACAGGAGCTTTCCGCAGGCGGCCCATGACAACGGCATTAACGATTCCGGCGGGTAAATAGCTTATCAATGGCCCGCGTCAGGCGGGATTATCCAGCGCGCGCCTGATCTCGCGGACGATGCTGTCCGGCAGCTCGATGTCCACCTTGCTCACGGCCACGTCCAGCATCCTTCCTGCCTTTTGCAGCTCCTCCTTTGAAAAGTACTTGCGGGCGTGCTCGATGACACGGGCGACCGGCACCTTCTGGCACATGGCGCATAACGCGCAAATGGTGTCGAACGATTTGCCCGGCTGGATGGCCGAGTATCCGACCTTCATACAGTCGAAGACGAAGACCTTCCCGCCTGACACCAGGAAGTTGTCGAGCTTGATATCCCCGTGCACGAACCCGTGATCGTGCATGGTCTTGATATCAAAGAAGATCTGGTCCAGAATGTCGTTATCCACCGGCACTTCGGATAAGGGCCGGCCTTCGATAAACTCGGTGACCAGCATGTAGTCGTCCTCGTTGAGCCGGTACATGCCCATCACGGCCGGGGCGCTTACGTGCTCGTCTTTCAGCCTGGTCAGGCAGTAGCGCTCGAAGGACGCCATCTCTTTCGCGTCCGCGTACTCGTCGAACCGCATTTCCGCAGCTTCCGCGGCGATGCCCAGGTTGCGCAGCATCGTCATGTACCGATGCTTGATCGCGCTCATGCCGTTGATGATCTTGGCCATATACTTCACGTCGGCGCCGTCCTTCCGGCCTTCGACGATGCAGGGGATGGACAGCCAGTAGGAGCCTCCGGCCAGCCTGATACGGATCCGACTGAGGCCGAACTTACACCGGAACACGTACTTGATCTGTGTCTTTCGCAGCGCGTTCAGCTTATCCCTCGAGACGCTCCGCAGGCTGTCGATTAGCTTCCTCTTCGCCTTCGTGCCCAGGATGCCGTCGACGACTGCCGCTAAAATAAAGCTGACCGCGAGGACGGCGACGATGACGGACTCCACGATCCGGTTGTTGAAGACCTTATAGGCGGCCTTCGCCAGCGGGGTCAGCGGGGTCTGCCTTTTTTCTTTAACGTCACGCGTCTCGTCGCCCATACGGCTTCCCATGAGCGATACTGACCTGAGGATAATTAAGGCGTGGCACGATTTAAAGCGCAGGCGCGGGCGGGGTGGATATGCTTGATCGGCGGCGCGCTCTGCCGTGAAAAGGGTATCGATAATAATTTATAATAAGCAATTTATATATAATTAGGTAAGCCTTATCTATCTTGCCCTTAAACATTTACCCACGAACAGCCTGTGATCGCCATGTACACCTCTTTTATCGGCCTGTCCATCGAACTAGAGCAGGAGGAGCGCATCATCGAGGCGCTCACCGGCATGGACAACGTGATCGAAGTCTATACCATGATGGGGCCGTTCGAGCTGTTCGTCAAAGTGTACGCAGACAACATCAAGAAGCTCGAAGCGACCATAGCCGCGATACAGGCCCTGCCCGGCGTCCAGCGGTCGTACAACTTCCTGGCCGTCCAGCAGAAGAAAGGCTGACCTGAGCCAAAATCTTATGCGTGGATTCGCGTGCCCCGGGCGTTAAAGGCGACTCCTTCGGGACGGTTACACACGCGCGCGCGACTGCCCGCAGGTCAGTCTATCGGGCAGCGGCCGGTGTCCATATAGCCGCCTTCCATGGCCGAAGTGGCCAGCGTCGTGTAGAGCCCGAGCACGCCGCCGAACTTCTGCGGGGGCTTCACCCATTTCGCCATTCGTTCCCTGATGATCGCTTCCATGGCTTCGGGCGACTCCCGGCGGCCCCGGGCGCCGACGATGTTCAGGCTCCGGCCGACCACGTCGATCTCGATGAGGTCGTCCTTTTCCACGATGGCAATGGGCCCGCCGGCCATGGCTTCGGGCGATACGTAGCCGATGCAGGGGCCCCGGGAGGCGCCGGAGAACCGGCCGTCGGTAATCAGGGCCGTGGTCGTGCAGAGCTCCGGAGAGGAGGCCAGCGCTTCGGTCGGGTAGTACATCTCCGGCATGCCGCAGCCTCGCGGGCCCACGTACCGTATCACGATCACCGATCCGGGGACGATGCCGCCTTTCAGTATAGCGTCCCGGGCGCTGACCTCGTCCTCGAAAACGATGGCAGGGCCGGTATGCCTGAACATCTCCTTCGGGACGGCCGCATACTTGATCACCGCATAGCCGGGCGCCAGGTTGCCTTCGAGGATGCCAAGGCTGCCTTCTCCCCTCGGCTTAGCCGCCGGGAAGATCACGTCCTCCGCTTTGACCTTGTAGCTCTCCAGCTGGCGGCGCATGTGCTCGATGAAATGCTGGCGCTCCAGCTCCTTCAGGTTCTCGCCAATTGTCCGCCCGGTGACCGTCATCGCGTCGAGATGCAGGTGGTCTTTGATCTGCATCATGATGCCGGGCACGCCGCCGGCGTACCAGAACAGGATAGCCGGGTGGCAGCCGCTCGGCCTGACGTTGAGCAGCAGCGGTATGTGCCGGTTGATGTCGTCCCAGAGCTTCGGGTGAATGGTGATGCCCAGCTCGCGGGAGATTGCCGGGATGTGCAAAAGCGCGTTGGTCGAGCCGCCGATGGCCGCGTGCACCATGATCGCGTTCTCGAACGCGTCCCGGGTAAGGATATCCTCTGTCTTCAGGCCCTCATCCAGCATCCGGACGATGCGGCGGCCGGCCAGCTCGGCCTTATGCCGTATGTGCGCGGCGAACGCCGGCATGGACGCGGCCCCCGGGAGCGTGAGCCCCAGCGCCTCCGAGAGCGACTGCATGGTGTTCGCCGTCCCCATGAACGAGCAGCAGCCCTCCGTCGGGCAGGCGTTGCACTGCAGGAAACGGTAGTCTTCCTGCCCTATCTGGCCGCGCTTCAGCATGGCGTAGATCGTGCCGACCTGCTCCAGCGTGAATATCCCCGGCCCTTCCATCATCGTGCCGCCCGGTACGTGGATCGCCGGCGCGTCCCCGATCCGCGCCATAGCCTTCAGGTGTGCCGGGATGCCCTTGTCGCAGCTCGAGAGCAACACCATCGCGTCCAGCGGCTGGGCACGCCAGTGGATTTCGACCATGTCGCAGATGATCTCCCGGGAGAGCAGCGAATAGTTCATCCCCTCCGTCCCCTGCGCTATACCGTCGCACATATCCGTCACGTGCATGGGCGCCGGCTTGCCGCCGCTGGCGTACGTGCCGTTGCACACGGCCTCCGTCAGCTCCTTCAGGTGATAGCTGCCCGGCAACGCGTCGCCCCAGACGTCGTCGACCAGTACCTGCGGCAGGCCGAGGTCCTCGGGGCTCCAGTCCATTGATAGCTTCAGGGAATCGATCTCCGGCCCGAGCTTTCGTAAATCCTGGCTCCTCATGAATAAAATTATATTTTACTATTTATTTTAATATTCCTGAAAAGCGGTATGGTTATAGATAGCCCGGTCTCCCCGGATGTTTGTGCGTCTCCGGTGTTTCATATGTATGTACAATTTATACACAACAGGGTATTATTTTTCAATATTTTTCAATTTTTGGAGAAAGGTTTAAGTAAGATTATCAAGATATTGCTGTTGCTGGCCATGTCAGCGGACTACAGGAGGTACGACGATGATAACAGCAGAAGATATCCAGAGGCTTGTCAGGCTCAAGGCGAAGGACAAGGATGCATTTTATAAGCTCCTCGAAGAGCTGAAGTCCGCACATCCGCTGGACCACCTGTTGTCCTACACGCGGTTCAAGGAATACGAGCCCAACGTCACGATCTCGCGGCGCTCCGATAAGGCCGCCCGGGCGAAGGCCGTGCGCTCGAAACCCTGATCTATAGTCGCATACCATTTTACTTTACACATTGTCCTGATTCATTTCGTCAGTTGCGACGGTCGTTGGCGGGCTATGACGGGTATCCCGGCCCGGGCGGCCGCTCGCGCGCGTGCGGATGCCCTGGCCGGACATGCGACGATGGTGATGCCCGTTTCTCATCGTTGATACCTGGCTAAAATCCCTGTCATCCGCTGATTTCTGTGAAAAACTAGTCGGATTTGCGCGCCGGGATTCGTCGTATGCCGCCTCCGGCGGTTCAACCTTACTGCCCGCCCTCCCGCCCCGGGCGCGCAGCGCTATACGGATTGACGATATGATGGGAGGAGATGAGTGTCATCCTTTTTAATCTCTCTACCTGGCCGTGGCCCATGTCATCGATCGGATATCTGCGAGAATATTGCGACTAATACCCTGTCATATGACGTTTTGTCAGAGAGCCAACAATTATATATCGCAGCCTCCTTTTTACTTCTGATACTTTATGGTAGACGTTGCTGTCATCCTTGGCTCCGCCTCCGATCGTCCCATCGCCGACAAAGCGATCGAAGTGCTGTCGAAGAACGGCGTGTCGTATGATTTGCAGGTGCTGTCGGCCCACCGGAACCCGGACGAGCTCGACGCCTATGTCAAAACGAGCGACGCGAAGGTCTTCATCACCATCGCCGGGCTGGCCGCCGCCCTGCCGGGCGTGGTCGCGGCGCGGACGAAAAAGCCGGTGATCGGCGTCCCGGTCTCGGCGAAGCTGGGGGGCCTCGACGCGCTGCTGTCCATCGTGCAGATGCCCAAAGGCGTGCCGGTGGCCTGCGTGGGCATCGACAACGGGGATAACGCGGCGCACCTCGCCATAAGGATATTGCAGGCGTGATCATATGGACATCATGAAACTTGACCTGAAAACAGTGAAGGCATCGTATATCCTGCTCGCCATCGTCGTCGGCCTCGGCGGCGTGGCCGCGCACTTCCTGGGCCACGACCTGATAGCGCTGGGGCTTATCGTGGCCGCCGCGCTGGTCATCCTCCTGGGCAGCGTCCTGGTCTCGATGATATACCGGGTACAGCAGAAGGATAAGCTCGGTAAGCTGTGAATGCATGGGGACTGGCCAGCCGGCATGACCGCCCGGGCTCTTGTGAACGGGCACACTGCCGGCCATCGTGATTTTCTACCTTCACTCTGGCCGCTGCCGGCTATACGCCGTGATAAAAAAAGAAATGTTTTTGTAATTGTTCAGGTATCCTTTAACCGTCGTCGCGCCCGTCGCTTTCGTCGCGCCCGTCGCGGGAATACCGTCCGTCGAATTGCCTATCGAGGCTGCGACGAATGCTCCACCGCGGCCAGGCGCAGTACTGATTCCCGCGACGGGCGCGACGAAACGCGACGAGCGCGACGTTTCTCGAGGAACGATATAACAATCTGTTATCCTTTAAAATTCGTCGCGCCCGTCGCGAGAATGCAGTCCTGCGCTAAGTCTCCGCAAAGGCTATTCCGGAAGCCTGAACAGGACTTTCAAGGAACACCTGAACAGTTACATGTTTTTTAGAGTTCGTCGTCCTCGTCTGCGATCTCGATGGCGCCGTCCTCGTAGTAGGCCTTCGCCTCGTCGCCGGCTTCCTCTTCCCGGGAGACTGTGCCGACGTGCGCCGCCAGCGGCGTCATTTTCTGTTTCTTGGCGAGGCAGAAATAGTGGGAGAACATGTCCATGCTGCTGATCTCGACGAGCTCGTTCTTGTGGAATGCTAGCGGTATGTACAAAGCAGGTTCACCTTTCCTGTGTGCTGTCATGGTCGTACTTCAAAGCTTTTCTGGCACGGCCCCGAGCTGGTTGCCGCAGGACGCGGGCGCCTGATTTTAATTTTTATTAAATATACTATAATTATATAATATTATCGGGCGCGGCCGGTGCGCCCGGCTGCCGGGGGTTCACGTCCGGGGGGTAACCGGCTAAGGCAGTAGCCAAGATTTAACTGCAATAACGTTTACCTACTGTTCATGAAACTGATCCTGCGGGACTTCGAGCACAAGAAAGGTGTCCATAGCGATACAACGGCGCTCCGTGACGTCTTCGCTTTCGCAGGGCACCGCTTCCCGGAGGAGCTCTTCTTCGGCCTGGGCGAGGGCCTTGGCTTCTATTACTGGAACGGCCGGAACCTCGCCCGGCCGATGATCGGGGGGCGCTGCGGCAACCTCGAGCTGGACCGGCGGGTCTGCGATAAGCTGGGCGCCCGGCTGGTCATCAGGGAGTCCACCAGCCCGCGGCGTGCCCGGGGGACGATGCTCTCGCTGCTCGAAGCCGGGCGGCCGGTCATGCTGCACACCGACGCCTATTACCTGAAGTTCCTGCGCTGCGACGCCCACTTCGGGGCCCACTGCCTGGTCGTCGCCGGCGTGGACGAAGATACGGCTTACGTCGCCGATCGTTCGCGGGACGGGCTGATCGAGATGTCCCTCGACGAGCTATCCGAGGCCCGGTCGTCCCGTCACAGGCCGTTCCCGCCCCAGAACCGCTGGTTCGAGATCGACGTCCCGGAACAGATCGACGTCGACCCGAAGGCCCTCATGGGCGCCATCGGGATGAACGCGACCGAGATGCTCAACTCGCCCATCCGCAACGTCGGCATCGGGGGCATCTATTACTTCGCCAATTGTGTCCGCACCTGGGATACTGCTTACGGTAAAAAGGACCTGCCCCGGGTCTGCCGGGAAGCGCACGACGCCATTGAGGGCGACGGTATCGGCGGGGGCTGCTTCAGGTATCTTTATGCCGACTTCCTGCAGTACGCAGGCCGGATATGCGACTCGCGGCCGCTGGCGGAAGTCGCCGACGGGTACCGACAGGTCGGGAACATGTGGACGCAGATGGCCAGCATGTTCGCCGAGGTCGACTGCGGCTGCGCGTCGCTCACCGAAATCGCCACCCTGGCCAACGCCATCGCGGCGAAGGAGCACGAGCTGCAGGTCTCCCTTATGACCGCCGCCAACCTCTGCTGCCGCCGCCACTAAGCCTCCAAGATTCCAAGAAGAGGGGCCAAGGGTCCAAGAGAAGAGTCCAAGACGCCACTGTAGAAACTAAGAGACGCCAAGACACCAAGATTTATTTTTTGATACAAGATGCCAAGGCGCCAAGTGCGTTAATAAATTATGCTAATGATAGAACTTGGCGCCTTGGCGTCTTGAAACTAAAAAATACACTTGGCGCCTTGGCGTCTTGAAACTAAAAAATACACTTGGCGCCTTGGCCCCTCTTAGTTTCTACAGTGGCGTCTTGGACTCTTCTCTTGGACCCTTGGACCCTCTTCTTGGATCTTGGCTTCTTAGCCGCTTGACTTTGGTCCGGTTTCTCGCAACCAGAAAGGATTAATGCCAGGAGACGCCATTTAGGGTGATACGAAGATGGGTAACGTTTTTTCTCAGCTGGACCCCGGGATACGCGATGCGCTCGCTGAGCTCGGCATGACAAAGCCTACGGAGACGCAGGCGAAGGGCATTCCGGTCATTCTTTCTGGCAGTAACACGCTGGTCATCGCACCTACGGGCACCGGCAAGACGGAGACCGCGATGCTGCCGGCGTTTGACATGCTGCTCAAGATGAGCCCCGAGGAGCGGGCCGGGACGTCGGTGCTCTACGTGACGCCGCTGCGGGCGCTCAACCGGGACATGCTGAAGCGCATGAAGTGGTGGTCCGGCCGGCTCGGCATCTCCATCGAGGTACGACATGGCGACACCACGCAGCACGAGCGCCGCCGGCAGGCGCTGCGGCCGCCCGACGTGCTCATCACCACGCCCGAGACCGTGCAGGCCATGCTCATGGGCAGCCGCATCCGGCATAATATACGGTCGCTGGCCATGGTCGTGGTCGACGAGGTGCACGAGCTGGCCTCGTCCAAGCGGGGCACGCAGCTCGCCGTCGCGCTCGAGCGGCTGGCCCGGTTCTCGGAGTTCCGCCGGGTGGGGCTTTCGGCGACCGTGGGCAGCCCCCAGGAGGTCGCGAAGTTCCTGTCCGGCTCCGACCGGGAGGTCAGCATCGTCGACGTATCCGTCGCGAAGTCCCTCGACTTCCACGTCACCTGCCCGGATACCATTGATTCTGATAAGCCGCTGGCCCGGAAGCTCCTGACGGACCAGGACATCGCCGCGCAGGTCCGGACGATGATCGCGCTGATTAAGCAGAACAAGTCCACGCTGATGTTCGTCAACACGCGCCAGTCGGCCGAGGCCATCGGCGCCCGGTTCAAGAAGCTGGACGAGCCCATCGCCGTCCATCACGGCTCCCTGTCGAAGGAGGCCCGCATCGAGGCCGAAGACTCGTTCAAAGAAGGCCGGGTGAACACCCTGGTCTGCACCTCGTCTATGGAGCTGGGCATCGACATCGGCAAGATCGACCACGTCATCCAGTACATGTCGCCCCGCGAAGTGTCCCGCCTGCTGCAGCGGGTAGGCCGGGCCGGCCACCGGATCGGCGAGACTTCCCGGGGGACGATCATCGCGATCAACGAGGACGACGCGTCGGAGGCCTGGGCCATCTGCCGACGGGCGGCCGACGGGCAGATCGAGAACATCGACCTGTTCAAGCGCTCATACGACGTGCTGGCCAACCAGGTATGCGCCATTGCGCTGGAGTATGGCGACATCAGCGCGAACAACGTCTTCGAGATCGTGCGGAAGGCGTACCCTTTCAAGGAGCTGACCCGCAAGGAGTTCGACCTTGTCCTGAAGCAGCTGGTCGAAGAGCGGCTCATTTTCCTGAGCGAGGATGACGTTGCAGGCAACGTTAAGATGATCGGCCGGAAGGCGAAGACCCGGATGTACATGTACGAGAACCTCTCCATGATCCCGGACGAGAAGCGCTACGACGTCTACGACGTGATCAGCGGCCGGATGATCGGCACGCTGGACGAGGCGTTCGTGATCAACTTCGCCGAGCTGGGGGCGATCTTCATCACGAAGGGCGACATGTGGCGGATCGTCGAGATCACCGAGGACCGGGTGCGGGTCGAGCCTATCGAGAATCCGCAGGGCGAAGTGCCGACGTGGACGGGCGAAGAGATACCCGTACCCTTCGGGGTGGCGCTGGAGGTGGGCGCCATCCGGCGCGCCGTGGAGGAAAGCGCCTCCGGCGAGGACGCCGTCCGGGACATCCTAGCCCGCTACCCGACCGACGAGGCTACTGCACGGCGGTTCGTGGCCTACGTGTACAAGCAGACCTCTAAGGGGTTCCCGGTGCCTACCGACCGGGTGATCACCGTGGAAGACGAGGAGCGGACCATCCTGATTAACGCGTGCTTCGGCCATAAGGTCAACGAGACCCTCGGGCGGGTGCTGACGGCCCTGCTGGCCTCGCGGTTCGGCGGGGGCGTGGCCATGGAGATCGACCCTTACCGCATCAAGCTGGAGCTGCCGAAGCGCATCCGTTCCGCGGACGTCATCAAGCTGATCACGGAGCTGGAGCCTGCATACGTCGAGCCCATCATCGAGCGGACGCTGAAAAACACCATCCTGCTCAAGTGGAAGATGGTCCATGTGGCCCGGAAGTTCGGTGCGCTGTCCCGGGACGTAGACTACGAGCGCATCAGCATGGAAAAGCTGCTCCAGGTCTTCGAGGGCACGCCGATGTACGACGAGGCGGTCAACGAGATCCTGCACGACCGGCTCGACGTCCGGAACGCCGTGCTGGCCCTGAACCGCATCAGGGGCGGGGAGATCAAGCTTATCGGGGGCCGGGTAAGCCCCATCGGCGGCGCCGGTTTTACGGGCGGCCGCGAGCTGATGGCGCCGGAGACGGCCGATCGCTCGATCATACTGGCGTTGAAGGAACGGATCATGAACGATCACGTGATCATGTTCTGCCTGACCTGCCAGAAGTACTCGGCGAAGCGTAAGGTAAAGGACGTCGAGGACGTCCCTGTCTGTCCGGTCTGCGGCTCCCGGATGCTGGCGGCGCTGAAGCCCTGGGAGAAGGACGAGATCGATCTCGTGAAAAAGGCCGCGAAACAGCCGGGGGGCAAGACGCAGGATAAGGGCATGAGCGAACCCGACCGCGCCCGCGTCAAGCGCGTCTACCGGAACGGCAACCTGGTGCTGTCTCACGGCCGGAGCGCGGTGATCGCGCTGGCGTCCCGCGGGCTGGGCCCGGAGACCGCGTCACGGGTCATAAGGAAGCTAAGAGAGGACGAAGAGGACTTCTACCGGGACATTCTGAAAGAAGAGCGGGACTACGTCCGTACACGGCGGTTCTGGGCCTGAGCCGGGCCGTCATGCAAAACTAAACGACTGCAAAAAGAAAGTGCGCCTCACAGGCGCAAAATTCAATCGACGTTTCCCGTAGCCTGCCCGGGCGGGATTTTTACTTTGGCGGGATTGTCGGGCTGCCCGCGGCCGGGGCCTTGGTCGTGTTGTTAACCATCGTCGCTACCGGATTCACCCCGGTGAGGGTGGTGTTATTGCCTGTCAGACCTGTGTTGTTGCCCGCCATGCCCGTATCGCTGACATTGGTCATCGTCTTGTTCACGATCGGGGCGGGCGTCGGCGTCAGGGTCGCGTTTGTGGCCGGGCCGCTGGTGCAGCCGCTTATCGTTACGATCGCCACAATCAGTGCAAGCATACCGACGGCTAAGAGTCTTCTGTCCATTGATTCTCCTCCTTAGATAGTACTTGATGTTCAACTGATTTTTTATTCTACTATTTTTATATAAATACTTAAAACATATCCGCGGTAAAAACAGAACGGCCCGCCGGGATACCGGTAGTCAGCCAGTTTTATCCGGCATCATCGGCCACAAGGAACCGGAACCGTCCGAGTCCCGGCTGCCCGAAGGCCAGAATTTTTTTGACACCGGATTCGGACCTGAGTTCTAAGACGCGAAAGTCGCGGCCCGGCGCAGCGACCGAATATTCGCCCTCTTCCACAGGTACGGGCTTATCACCGGGCGTATTGACAACGACGTCCGAATATCCTGCCGTGCCATAATGGTCCTGGCGGACGACCTCGAAGCCCACCCTGACGTGATCACGGCTGTCCGGCATAAAATAGTACAGGCTGCCCGGGGTATGTGGCTCCGATCTGATAAGGTATCGTCCTCGACCTACAGGCAGGTAGGTGTCAAGAGACATATAAAAATAATATTTATTTTATATATTTAATATTATCGTTCACGTGCCGACCTTTATCGGTTCACATACCTGGCGCAGCGTGGCTATCGCCGATAGCGCCGCGAGGAAGCTGGTCTTAGGGTTGGTCTTCGAAGGCACGTTCTCGACGACTGTCCGCAGTTCCCCGAACTCTCCGCGGACCTCGATCTCGTGCATGTTACGCTTGATAGTCGGGTCGACGACGACGCGGACGAGGGTCCGCTCGAAGCCTACGCCCACCAGGCTTAGCGACGCGGCCACGTTCACGTTGGCCGGGAACTCCCGGATGGCGACGGCGGCGGGGCCGGAGAATATCTCGGTGGGCCCGGTCATCGCGTCGATATCGATGTTGTTCTTTACGATAAACGGCGCACCCCGCAGCCCTTCCTTGGGCTTCCGGGTGGTGATCGTGACGCTGTCGATCTTGCAGACGGCGGCCGACTTGACCCCGTCCAGCCCGCAGACGGCTCCCGAGGGCACGTATATGCTGCAGTGGTGGTGTTTAGCCAGTGACCGGACGGTCTCCAGCAGTTCCCGGTCGGCGAAGGCCCCGACGCTCATGACCATGAGGCTGCGCGACTGCGAAAGCGTCGCTATCGCCACTTCGCGGACCGCCGCCTGTGACGCGGCTTCGACCACGAAGTTAGAGGCCTCGACGAGCTCTTTCAATGGCAACACTTTAGGCTTCGATTGCAGCGATGCGGCGAACTCGGTCGCCTCCTGCACGTCTCGATCCCATATCGCTTCGAGCTTTGCGGGAACGGTCCCGTTATCGATCGCCCGGGCGATCTCCTTGCCGATGGCTCCTGCGCCCACAATGCCTATCCGGAACATTTTTCTCGCAGGTCTCATATACCTTGATCGCTCAAATGATTTACGGTGTGGAAAGCATGTACGCCTTCGAGATAGAACGGTTCGTCAGGGAAGACCTGGGGGAGGACGACGATTCCACGGGGATAGTGCCGGAGGTGCCGGCCAGCGCCCGGATTGTTTGTAAGGAGGACGGCGTTCTCGCGGGCGTGGAGGAAGCCTGCGAGGTCTTCGGCTATTTCCATGCGATTGCGGAGAAGAGGCGGGCGGACGGCCAGAAGGCCAGGGCGGGCGATATCGTGCTGGAGATCCGCGGCGCCGCTCCGGACGTGCTCCGCGCCGAGCGCCTCGCGCTGAACTTCCTCGGCCGCATGAGCGGCATCGCCACGCTGACCGCGAAATGCGTGGCGCAGGTGCCCGGAGGCGTCCGCGTCGCGGCCACGCGCAAGACCACCCCCGGCTTCCGCAAGTTCGAGAAGAAGGCGGTCAAGCTGGGCGGCGGGGATGCCCACCGGTACGACCTTTCCTCGGCAGTGATGATTAAGGACAACCACATTGCGGTCATGGGCATTGACGGAGCCATTACCGCTGCGAAGAAGGCGGCCAGCTTTACCAAGAAGGTCGAGATCGAGGTGGAGTCCGTCGGGGATGCCGTGCTGGCAGCGGAACTGGGTGCCGACATCATCATGTTCGATAACATGAAGCCAAACGCTATCGCGAAAGGCGTCAAGAAAGTAAAAGGAATCAATGCCGGTATCATTATTGAGGCCTCCGGGGGCATAACGGTCGACAACATCGGCGAATACGGGCGGACCGGCGTGGACGTCATCTCGCTCGGGGCGCTGACCCGTGATGCCAGATGGCTGGACTTCAGCCTTGACATGAAAGTTATAAAATAGAAAAGAAGGGGCTAATAAGCCCCGCATTTACTTTGACAGAGCTTGAATGATCTTTTCCGTGTCGACGTACTCATCGAACATGTTCTTCATCAGGTCGATCTTCTGGACGTTCTTGACCCGGACCCGGCGGAGCAGGGTTTCCATCTTATCGACGACCGTCGTCGTGTCGTCCGGCAGCAGGATGACCGGCACGCCCAGCTCTTCCGCGCGGCCCAGCACCGGCGCCGGCGGGTAGAGGTTGCCCGAGAGGATGATGATCCGCATGCGGACTTCGAGCGCGGCCATCTGCAGGTCCGCCCGGTCGCCGCCCGTGATCACGGCGCGGTTGTGCTTCCTGCGGAAGACCTTGATCGCGCTGTCCGGGGCCATGGCGCCCACGACGATGTTGTCCACCGTCACGTCCAGGTTGCCTTTTCCGGCCAGTACCTGTCCGTTCAGGCCTTCGACGATCTCACGGGCGGAAATCGTTTGCAACGCCTTGTTTCGCGGGATGACGCCCAGCACCTTGATGCCCTTCCGGTCGAAGTAGGGCACGACCTTCTCCTTGACGAAGTTGATCCGCTCCATGCTGGTGTTGTTGAAGATGATGCCGAGCACCTCCACGTCTCTGGAGAGCAGCTTGAGATACGTCGTGATCCGGTCTACAGTGAACTCGTCACAATATTTCGAGACCAGGATGATCTTGCTGCCGGTCATCTTCGCCACCTCCGAGTCGGACAGGCCGAGCACCGAGCTGCCGCTGACGTCGCCGGCGCCTTCCAGCACCATGACGTCCTTATTCTGGCTCACGTGGTCGAACGTCTTCTTAAGCTTCGGCACGAGCTGCTTGTCCTTGCCCTCGAGCACGTCCTCGAGAAGCTGGTGCGTAAACAGGATGGGCGATACCTCGTCCAGGGTCTCGTCGAGGCCCAGCAATTTTTTCATGTTCACCGCGTCGTCGTCGACCAGCTCGCCGTTCATGTCGACGATGATGTTTCCCACGGGCTTCATGTAGCCCACTTTGAGTTCATTTTCCTTGAGCTTCATCGCCAGCGCCATGCACAGCGCGCTTTTGCCCGAATATAGCTCAGTCGAGCTTACAAGTACTGATCGCATGTTTCTCCCATCCTCTCACGGGCCTGATGAGCAGCCCGATTATATGTAGGATTTTTTGTCACTTAACATTTACTACATGTTTAATCGTTATAGATTCTTCGGTTGATCCGGGGCCTCAGAGGTTATAAATGCATACGCGGGAATCGCAATGTCGCTATATAAGAATCATAAGACGCATACGTGGAAATCACAGAGGCCGTAGAGGGCATAAAGGCCCACAGAGGTCATTATTTGGGGTATGGCCACAGGCATCTTTTTCTTAAATTAGCCTCTGTCTTCCACTGTACTCGCATGAAAAACGTGTTCATATGCCGGTCCAGTCTGCGGTGTCGAAGCCTGCGCGCTGGCTCTCGTCGTATTCCCGCCTATCGGCGGAGGATATGTGC
>MVRA01000182.1 GCA_002067315.1 Methanocella sp. PtaU1.Bin125
AAAACCAAATTTTTTAGAGCTGGATTATTATATTAATAATCCAATCTTTAAGGATTGACAGTATATTTATCGTAATCGGACACCACTGGCATTGTCATCTACTAGACGATTACTTATAATTCGTATAGCCAAATTACATTTTCTTAATAAAACCTTTATTACCTAGCAGTTGCTTATAGAAATTACGTACGTAATGTACGTACAAATAAATATGGGAGAGATCACACATGAGCTACATATCGCAGAGAAACCAGGCATTCCTGTTTGTACTCGAGATTGGTGTTGTACTGTTCATCATTACCCTCGCTGGAACGGCTTGCTTCTAAACGCGGCCATTCCGGCAATTCATTACTTTGTTTAAATTGATTTTAGCAGTTTTATAATTCTAACTCGATTATTCGATTTCTCACGGCCCATGCTAAGGCGACGAAAATTTATAAAATAGGGCCGGGGCGGGATTTACATTTCAGAAGCTATTGGGGGTATGATTCAGAAATTAAAAGCATGCGCACCCCGGACCACCGTTTCTTATGTAACATTAATGTACATATATATTTTTTGGTAATATTATATACTAATTATTTGAAATAAAGATTAAGTTGGTTAAATTACCGGGTTAGATAATGATGGAACTCAATCCCTGTACTGGTCGCGACAGACGACTTCATCCAGGCTCTTGCGGGACCTGCCTGCCGGCGCCTCGGCCGGATATCCCAGCGGCGTCATCGCCACCACCCGCACATGGTCGGGAATCCCCAGGATGTTTTTCACCGCAAACTCGTCGAAAGCGCCAAGCCAGCAGGTCCCGAGGCCCAGTTCCGTCGCCTGCAGCATCATGAACGAGAACGCGATGGAGACGTCGATGATGCCGGCCGACTGTCCGCACATCATCACGTAGTCCGGCGCAATCGCGCAACCGGCGATGATCACGGGCGCCTGGCTGATGAACATCTGCCCTCTGGCTGCCACAGCCAGTCTCTTCTTAGTCTCCGCATCGGTCACGACGACGAATTTCCAGTCCTGACGGTTGCCCGCCGACGGCGCGGTCCGGCCGGCATCCAGTACCCGCCGGAGCGTGTCCTCGTCGATCGAACGGTCCTGATATGACCTCACGCTCTTTCGCTGTCTGATCGCGGTAACGACGTCCATGTACGCTCACCAGTACATACATGGATGCCCGCAGGCTTATAACCGGCAGGTAAAATCAGGGCTCGCTCTTCGGCTTTAGTCGCGCTCTTACATGGCTGTATATCTGCGTGATCTCTTCGGCGGTGAGCGCGGGCCGGTTCGTCTCCGGGTCGACCGGGGCGTTGCGGATCATCTCGTTGAGCAGTTTCCGGTGCATGATCTCGCGCATCCGTGGATTCTTCGCCTGAGCCATGCCGCTGCTGTGTGACGCCGCCGCTGCCTGCTCGTCGAAGTCTCCGCCGTTCCGCGCGAGGTACATTTCCTTGACCATGGCCAGGATCAGGCTGCCGACCATCCGCTCGAGGTCCGGCACGATGATCAGGTCGTCGGGCATGTCGCGGATGAAACAGGACCGGTACTCGTCCGCGGACACTTCGGCCTTTGCGTGGCGGGCGATGTTGATGCCGGGGAAATCGAAGGGGTGCATGGCGCAGGTGTCGGGCCGCACCGGGTATATGGCGCACCGGCCGTCCTGGCGGAACCGGCAGCCGCCGCTGACGTCCAGCACGAACGTGGCGCCGCCCTTGCCGTCCTCCATCCGGCGGCAGTACCGGTCGAAAAACGCTTTCGGGGATATCCCCAGGTACGCGGCGATGTTGAAGACATCGCTGACGTTGATGTTGATCGTCTCGTAGACCGTGCAGCAGGTGCCACACCCCCTGCATTTCAGTTCGGTCCCGCAGACCACCGTCAGGCCTCTGATGCGCAGCGCGTCCATGTCAGGTGGGTATTATTCCTTCGTTTATAGATGTTTTGCGTTCGCCCGACCATTCGCGCGCGAGCGAGCTGTCGCTGGCCAATGGGGAACAATAATCACAGCTCGTCAGGCCTTGTGAATGCAATGCGACTCCTGTCATGCCCGCCAATTAACATGCGTTCGACTAAACATGCGTTCAGCCCTCCGGCTGCTTCGACGGTCGCTTCGGCGCGATGTAGCAGGGGCGCTAAGGACTAATTAAAAATGTCATGTCCCGGTAAGTTTGTTAAGTCTTGGCGTTCTTGGCACCCTGGCGCCCTTGGCGAGCGTGACAGTAGTCGAATAGCGTGAACAATGCTTTTATTCAGTAGCCTTAACATTAAAAAACCATCAATCATACGCCGAGTACTCTGCGCCCTGCAGCGTGCAATGCATATTCCTCTGCGCCCGCTGCGGCCTTTAACCGCACCCTATGCGTACCGTCACGCATGCCCCGGAAAAAGTCTATGACCGATTAGTCTCTAACAGCTATGAAGAGGTCTGTGACGATGAGCGATGAGAGGTACGAGCGCGGCCGGGCGCTGCTGGACCGGATCAACCCCGAGAACGCCGCCCGGCTGGAGGAGAACCTGCGGGACGTGGCGCCGGACATGGCGGGCTACGTCTTTGCGTTCGCATACGGCGATATCTACAGCCGTCCCGGGCTGGATGTCAGGTCCCGGGAGCTGGCCACGGTGGCCGCGCTGACGGCGCTGGGCAACGCCCCGCTGCAGCTGAAGTCCCACATCAGCGGCGCGCTGAACGCCGGGTGGAGCCGGGAGGAGATCGTCGAGGCGATCATGCAGATGGCCGTCTACGCGGGATTCCCCGCGGCCTTGAACGGCCTGTACGCGGCGAAAGACGTCTTCGGAGAGATCGACGAAAAAAGGCAGCGCTGAACCGACCGGCTACCGGAAGGGCGACTGGGCTATCGCGGCCTGGCTAAAGGACTCCTTCATCTCGATCAGGTTGTTCCGATCGAGCGCTATCCGCCCCCTGGAGCCGCATAACGGGCAGTTCACGTACGCGTTCGCGTCCCCGGCGCCGTTCACGCCGTCGGTCATGTAGGCGAACTCGTTCGCGCTCACCCGGCTGGCGCTGAGGTCCCCGATATAGAACATCCTGACGACATAGCGGTCGTTATGCACCCTGTTATCGATCACGTGACGGGAGTCCGGCTTTTCGCTCCCGGCGCTGGCGCACTCGTGCTCGACATAAAACAGCCTGCCCCCGTCCATCCTGTAAGCAGCCATGGCTAACCTCCGTCATTTGTCCGTATTCCGCCGGCGTCCCGCCGGCATTTCGCACGAATATGTCTCTATGCCCCGGCATATACATGTGATAAGGTAAAAAGCGGGATTGACGCATGCCTGCCGGTTTAATGATGCCGCGCAGTGGCAAATATGGCTACGAGCGCGCTCACCGGCGGCAGATTGCCGGTAACGCCTCACCGGCTATAAATAGCAATGAGCGCCATAGATATCGTTCATAAAGGGTGCTGACGGGATGAGTCTGAAAATCCGGACGGAACGACTGGAGCTGATCGCCGAGACCGCTGAGCTGGGCAAAGCGGAGGTCTCCGGCCGCGCTTCGCTGGCCGAAGCGCTCGACGCTGACGTCCCGGAGGACTGGCCGCCAGAGAATGTGCGCGATGTTGTGGAACTTTTCGCCACTAAGCTGCATCGTGAGCCTGAGCTGGCCGGATGGCTGAACTGGTACTGGCTGCACGTGGAGCCTGCGACGGGCCGGCGGACGCTGATAGGCAGCGGCGGATTTACTTCACCCCCGGTCGACGGCGTGGTCGCCATCGGGTACTCGGTGTTGCCCCGGCACCAGAGGAAAGGATATGCGACTGAAGCGGTGCATGCGCTGACCGCATGGGCATTCTCGCACCAGGAAGTGAAAAGGATTATCGCCGAGACGTTGCCCGATAACGCGCCGTCGATCCGGGTGCTGGCCCGGAACGGCTTCCGGCGGGTGCCTGGGGCTTCCGAGCCGGGCCACGCCCGGTTCGCGCTGGACTCTGCCTGATCCTGCCAGGCTCGCGCCTGCATCTCCCGCATTTGCAATGGCGAAGAGAAGTTATTCTATTAGCATGGCACACGGGTGGTATCACTCATTATTTCTGCATATCAGCTGTCCCAAGCCTTATGCACTATACAAAAAGTATTAATACAATAAATATTTACTATAGGTAAATCATTCAGGTCAGACCGGCCTGGCACTTCGACTACCCGCCCGGCAGGCACATCCTCGCAGAACGATCAACGAAGAAAGGTCAGATTATAACATGGACACGATAACCAGGACAATTGCAAGCACGAACCAGAAAGCCATCGAGACACAGGCACCCCTGGCAGCCTTACCCTCCGACGGCGAGCTGCTCGACGCATACTCGAGGGCCGTGGTCGGCGCCGTGGAAAAGGTCAGCCCCGCGGTGGTCAAGATCGACGTGAAAAAGCACATGGCCCGGCCGACGATGTTCGGCCGGGGCCCCGTGAGGGAAATGCCGGGCAGCGGCTCCGGCTTCATCTTCACCCCGGATGGCCTGATCCTGACGAACAGCCACGTCGTGCACGACGCGTCGGAGATCAACGTGGCGCTGTCCGACGGCCGCCACTTCCCCGCCAAGATCATCGGCGACGACCCGGACACCGACCTCGCCGTCATCCGCGTCGACGCGCAGGACCTCGCGGCGGCGAAGCTGGGAGAGTCGCAGTCGCTCAAGGTCGGCCAGATGGTGATCGCGATCGGCAACCCGTACGGTTTCCAGTGTACGGTGACGTCGGGCGTGGTCAGCGCGCTGGGCCGTTCGCTCCGCACCAGCACGGGCCGGCTGATCGACGACGTCATCCAGACCGACGCCTCCCTGAACCCTGGCAACTCCGGGGGCCCGCTGGTTAACTCGCGTGGTGAAGTGATCGGCGTCAACACCGCCATCATCCTGCCGGCGCAGGGCATCTGCTTCGCTATCCCGTCCGACATCGCGAAATACGTCGCCTCCTGCCTGATCCGCGACGGCCGCATCCGCCGGGGCCGCATCGGCATGGCAGGCCAGAACGTGGACCTCAAGGAGGACTACGTCCGGTCGATGAAGCTCTCCTCCGGGCAGGGCGTGCTCGTGGTCAGCATCGAAAAAGGCAGCCCCGCCCAAAAAGCAGGCCTGGAGCCGGGCGACGTGATCGTCGGCCTCGAGGGCAGCCCGGTCACGAACATCGACGACCTGCACAAGCTGCTCACGGAGGAGACGATCGGCAAGCCCGTGACGCTCGCCGTCGTCCGGCGTTACGACCGCGTCCCGCTCAAGGTCGTACCCGAAGAGTCCCGGCCCGCGATCGCCGAGTCGTAATTATCCATCCATACACCCAACCCTGCCGGCGCCGTCACACCACCGCGGCGCCGACCTTTTTTATCCACTACCCTGTAGCGAAACTCAGGGCGCGGTTAAAGGCCGCAGAGACCGCAGAGAGCCGCAGAGACCGCAGTTTCTCTTTTAGATATCGTATAGCGGAAAATTAAAAAAAAGGAACTGCGCTCTCTGCGGCTCTCTGCGGTCTCTGCGGCCGTTTACTGTTCCTTGCCTTTGTAGTCGCTTGCCAAAAACAGTTCGTCCATAGTGTACCATTATCCGGTAAGCACAGGATGCCATATTCTATACAATTCACTTAAATTTCCGGAAAATATTACCCGGGACGATTTGATAATGTACCCCGATATCTATGTGTTTTCCGGGGGAATCCACGAATGGCAAGCAAGGTCTACCTGGCCCGCCTGAGGATCGGCAAGGCCCGGGTCAACACGGTGACGAAGATAAGGAAACTGTTCGACGTGGCAGGATTCGGCCACATCGTCAGCGCGGGCGAGCTGCTGCCCGTGAAGGTGCATTTCGGCGAGCGGGGGAACGACACCTACGTGCGGCCGGTATATGTGAGACAGGTGATCGACAAGATCATCGAGAAAGGCGGCAAGCCGTTCCTGACGGATACGAATACGCTCTATTCGGGCAGCCGGCATAACTCGGTCGACCACCTGATCTCTGCTATCGAGCACGGGTTTGACTACTCCGTGGTCCGGGCCCCGCTCATCATCGCCGACGGGCTGGTCAGCGACAACTTCCGGGAAGTCCCGATTAGCGGCAAGCACTTCGACAGGGTGAAGATCGCCAGCGACATCCTCACCCCGCCGGGCATGATCGTGCTCTCACACGTCAAGGGGCACGGTATGGCCGGGTTTGGCGGGGCGATCAAGAACCTGGCCATGGGCTGCGCGCCGGCGAGCGGAAAAATGGACCAGCACCGGGGCCTCAGGCCGACCGTCGAAGAGGGCTCATGCGCCGGCTGCGGCAAGTGCGCGGCAGTGTGCCCCCGGGAGGCCATCCACATGGACGAGGAGCAGGGAGCCGTGGTGAGCGCTGAGGCTTGCATCGGCTGCGGGGAGTGCATGACGGTCTGCCCCGTCGGCTCGATCAGCTTCGACTGGGAGAGGGACATCGTGCCGTTCATGGAGATGATGACCGAGTACGCGCTCGGCGCCGTCTCCGGAAAAGAGGGAAAGGTCGGCTACATGAACTTCCTTATCCAGATCACCCCCGAATGCGACTGCGTCCCCTGGAGCGACGCCCCGATCGTGCCGGACATCGGCATCCTGGCCTCGACCGACCCCGTGGCCATCGACCAGGCCAGCTTCGACCTGGTCAGCCAGCAGATCGGGCTGAAGGGGAGCCGGCTGAAGGGCGAGTTCGAGCCCGGGCAGGACAAGTTCAGGGGCACCTGGCCGGACACGCAGGGGATCGTGCAGGTGAAGTACGGCGAAGAAATCGGCCTCGGCTCCAGCCAGTACACGTTGAAAGAGATATGAGCGATCTGCGAGCGCACGTCCGCCTACAAAGCCCACATTCTCGGGTTCAGCCAGCTGCCGGCCTTCGTCATGTTGGCCGAGTCCGACATGACCTTGTACTGGTCCGCCAGCCGGATCACGTTCCACGGGTTGATGTAGCCGGGATAAGCCGTGCGGTTCATGTAGGTGCTGTCGATACCGCTGCGACCGATGACGTTGGTGGTGAAGCGGTCCCACCCGGAGATGTTCGCTACCTGGTCCCGCGTGGCTTTCCGGGGATTATAGTCCGGGTCCATCGGACCGGTGAGCGGCCTGTTGGCCTGGCGGTTCATCGGCTTGGTCAGCAGTGTGGCCGATTCCGGCAGGACCGCGTAGGGGGGCACGGGCGAGGGCATCGGCGTCGGCCGGGGCGTGCCGGTAATGTTCGTCGCATTACCGGCCGGTACAGGCGTAGCCCGCGGGGCTGGTGCGGGAGTGACGGCCAGGATGTTGACCCGGCCCGGGACGCCGACCTCCGTCGAAGCCATCTGGCGCTTAAGCACCGTATCCGGCGCGATCGTTTCATTAGCGGTCGCATTGCCCGTTTTACCTGTGATCGAATCGCGTGAGGCAGTCATGTTCGTCGCCTGGCCAGTCGTTTGATTCCCGGCCAGCAGCCCGCCAGCTTCCGGGGCCACGTTTAGCTTCGTCATGGCGGGAAACAGGAGCCCGGCGAACAGAGGCGGCCGGCCCGATGCGAGGGGATCGCCGATCGTCGTATGCAAAAACCCGGTGGCTGTCGGGTTTTCGAACTTCAGGAAGCTGAACGTCGCCGTGTAAAAGCCGGTATCTGCGGCAGCGAGGGCTCCCGCGTTGGTCTGCGCCAGACTGATGCCGACGCCGCTGCCGCTGCCGAAGGCGAACGCCTCCGTATCGGTACCCGCGGCGGCCTGGCTGTGAAAGAGCCGCTGGACCGGCGCGGACGAATAAAACTGGTTCTGGAGGAGCACGTTACCGGCCTGTAGCTCGAACTGCGCTTCCCGGTATCCCATTACTAGAGGCGGACTTACCGCTATGCCGATGGCAATCAATAGTACGAATAGTGCAAGAGGCCGATTTAGTCCCGTTCCTGATACCCCTCAAACCCTGAATGTTACCCATAGCTGGAAAGGGCACAGGCGTCATTAAATTTTTATATCAGTTTTACCAGAGAAAAGGGAAAAGAAGCAAAATTATGCTGGATAATGCCGACGCCGGATAATCATTCGCAGCCAGCACAGGTACTATCCTGATAGGGGCCGGCCGGGGCTGACACTGTGACCGGACCGGAGTCCGCCGCTCCTGTCATGTCGCCACTACCCGGTCCGGGGCTACGGCGTTTCCTTCCAGCGCATACATGATGCCGTCGTTCTCGATATACTTGATCCGGCCCGCGACCGGATCGGCACCCGGGTTATCTTGCAGGCAGCGCAGCCGGTCCACGGCCGCCTGCGGCAGGCGGGCCGCGATACCGTCGATGATGGTGTAGGTGTACTTGATGACCCCGCCCAGGCCCTCGATATATTTCACGTCTTCCTGCGTCACCGGGCTCTGGAAGACGATGATCACGTTCGCGGCCGGCCCCGCGGCAACGGCGGGCGCCGGGCATGCGGCGGACAGGGAGATGATGAACGTGCATACGAGCACTATTGCGGTGATCTTTTTCATGACGTATCCTCCGGCACCGGATGAGATGCCGATCGATAGATGATCTCCTGCCGGGATATCAGGCATTCTGAAAAATAAAGCAAAATAACGCCATAATAGACAAAGTTAAGCGTGATAGCGGTTTATATAAAAATCAGACGGCGGGTGATGGCCCGATGAAAAAGAAAAGGTCACGGGTGAGGCGGATACGTGCTGCCAGGCCTGTACCTCGTCATGTAAAAGGTACCGTCCCCGCCGGAGACGCCTGCATAGTATCGATAGTCGTGATAATAGGCGGTCTGCACGCCCGGAGTCAGCCATTCGCAGACATATCCCGATCGAAGCAGGTCCATGCAGCGATTGTACTGGTCGTACACGTGGAACGCCGAGACGGTACGCCATTGCCGGACGAGCCCCGGCCGGGGCTCGCCGTCCCGGTAATACTTTTCCAGCGCGACGTCCGCGCCGTCCATCGTCTGGGCCGCCGGTAACGTAAACTGGAAAGTGTACGACCTCATGGCGGTAAGATCATTTACGCAGAACTCCAGCCGGCTGTAGCTGGTGCCCCGGGGGTTGACTGTACGGATGTAGATATAAAAATTGTGGCTCGCCGGACACGTGATCGTCTTCATCCACGGATAGCTGCGGGCGCTGATGTATATGCTGAAGTCCACGTACCGGGCGTCGCTCCAGTTACGGCCGATGATGATGTCGTTCTCCGGCTGGTACCCGTTCACGGGCCTGCCCCACAGGTGAAGTGCGATGATCTCGTCCGGCTGGAGGTTAATGAGCGACTTCGAGCTGACGCGTGCATACACGCTCGAAGCCAGGACGGACGGCGTCCGGGAGCTTACGCCACCGGCCCCGATATAGGTCGCAGCATAACGATCGCTAAAACCTGAGCTGTAGGGTAGCGTCTCGCCCCCGGTAATCGACAGGGTACTGACGCTGTCCGGCGCAGCCGACCATTGCCCCGGGCGGCCGGACGGCAGCGGATGCGCGTAACCCGCCGGGGGATGGCCGGGGAAAACATGCCCGATGCCGGGCGCTATGCCCGGGACCGTAAACCTGTCGGCTTTGCCCGACAGGTAATTGTCGATGGCGGTCCCGGCGAGGACGCCATAATTTTCTACGACTGACGACAGGCGGTCATCAATTGTAACATCTGCCTGTGCCCTGGCGACGATAAAAAAACAGGCGCTAAGCAATAGCACAGTGATAATCCCGGTCGGTACTATCCTTTTCAAGACATCACCCCGCGTGAGTATACGGGGCACAGGGAGAACTGGCGGTATTATTCCCTGTGTCCCCGGGCACGATTCCCGGCCGGATCCAACCCCCGGAGATGGCCGGTTTCTATGCCATATTTATGCGTATGGCTGGTAAACATACGCCCGAATAAATAAACGCTTAATTAGTATAAAAATGTTATCATAATGCTACAAATATATTCAAAAACGTGAAAATAATACCAATATAAAAAATAAAATGGATTAATCTATTTTCTTACGCTGGAAGGAATCATCGTTATGACGCCGCATGCGATTCGGTCGCCACTGTTACCGGCCGGATCGGTCATCTGGTCGTCCGGGCCTGTGTGTATCACGATGGCGCTGCCATCGCTATCGAACAACGTCGTGGGCCCGGGCGAGAGGGTGATCAGGTCCGTGGTCGTATTCAGGTATCCCCGGCCGTTCTCGTCGACCTGCAGGTCCGGCAGATCGCCGGCATGGGGCCCTTCCAGGTTCTTGAGGCCGTGCTTTTTGCCCAGCGGGTTATAGTGGCCCCCTGCCGCGACAAACGTCGGGCTGCAGTTGCCTTTTTCGTGTATGTGGATGCCGTGCGGGCCGGGCGTCAGGCCGCTGGCCAGGACCTCGACGCGGACCAGGCCATTACCGTCTTCAGTGAATCGCGCCGTCCCGATCTCATTGCCATTGACATCTTTCAGGATGGCCGAGGCGTCGTGCGTTATGCCCTCGTGAGCGCAGGCATTGTCCGACAGCAGGAAAAACGCTAACAGTACCAGTATCCCACATTTCGCAGGTAAATTTGAGGTTCTGGATTAATAGGTCTTGAAATTGGTGTCTGGTTGAAGAGTAATGGCCTGTGCTGCTTGCTTCTTGTTTTTATTCTTGTCTGTTCGTGTTATCGTGTAATGAAAAACGTTAGCGGCAAGATGCTTGATCATCTGGGATTGGTAGCGGGTTGTTTTGATGAGCTTGGCATAGTGGGCGTTATCGATGACAGGCTTCCTAAGAAAATGGGGTTGGGTCATGGTGTTCTTGTGAAGGCTATGATATTGAATGGTTTAGGGTATCCGGACCGGCCGCTATACATGACCTCTGAATTTTTCAGTAAAGTGCCGTGTGAACGGTTGTTGGGATCTGGGGTGTTGCCCGATTATCTTAATGATGATGCTCTGGGAAGGTGTCTTGACGCTATCTACAAGTATGGGCCGACCGAGCTGTTCAGTAATATTGTCTTTGAGATGATGCGTTTGCAGGGATGGCATACTCATTTGTTACATGTGGATACTACTAGTTTCAGCTTGTATGGCGAATACCCGGAGGAGGGAGAGGCGGATATCAAGATCAGTTTAGGACTTCCGAAGGATGGGCGGTGGGATTTGAAACGGTTCGTTCTTGGCCTTGTTTGTAACCGTTTGGGCGTCCCGTTATTCATGAAATCGTTCTCGGGTAATGAGAGCGATCGTAATAGTCTGTTAGAAATGATCAACGAGTTGAAGACCGGTCTTGCCAGCACCGATAAGACGTATTACGTGGCGGATAGTGCGTTGTATACTGATAGTAATCTGCAGGGTATCGGGCAGAGTACGTTCTGGATCAGCAGAGTGCCGCAAACTGTGGGGGAGGCGGACCAGCTTCTTGATGCTTGTGTGGAGATGACCCAGTGTAGGGATGCCCGTTATTCGTATTACGAGACGGTTTCTAATTACGGTGGCATATCTCAGAAATGGGTGTTAGTCCATTCGAAGGAGATGGAATATGTTGCCATGAGGACTTTTGAGAAAGGCCTTGCCGAAAATATTGAAAAGACAGGGAAAAGTTTGTGGCATCTGTCTAATCAGGAGTTCTTCTGCCGAGAGGATGCCGTTAAAGCCGCGTTGAAATGGGCGAAGAAGCACCCGTTGGCAGAGTTCGTATCATTAGATACGACCACTGTTAAAAAGAAACGGGGTCGTGGCAGACCGAAAAACGATGAAAAACTGGAAGCAGTTTACCATGTAGACGCTGTCATGAAAGTGAATGAGAAAGAAGTGGAGCGGAGAAGGGGGCGGCTGGGCAGATTTATCCTTGCCACTAATGACCTGGAGCTGGACGCGGAGTCTCTTCTCAATTATTACAAAGAACAGGGCGTCGTAGAACGCGGATTCAGATTCCTGAAAGACGATACGTTCAGAGTCAGTAACGTTTACCTGAAAAAACCGCATAGAATACAGGCCCTGGCAATGATCATGGTGCTCTGTCTCATGATTTACAGCTTGCTTGAGTGGAAATTACGTCAGAAATTGAAAGAAACTGGTAAGACGGTGAGAAGTCAGATCAGAAAACAGGTTCAAAATCCCAGTATGAAATGGGTATTCTTCCTTTTCTACGGAGTAGCTGAAATACTGATACAACGAGGCGATATCCTGTATAAAGAACTGCTTAACATGACTGACGAACTCCAGTCTTTATTAGGGCTGCTGGGAACCGATTATGAAAAATATTACAACTGAAAAGACTACGTGCGAAATGTGGGAGTATTAATGCTATTTTCATTTTATACCCCTACAAGACTGAGTCATATCTTCAGTTGAAGAAAGTATGCTGCGGACTCCCCTGGAAAATAAAAAACGTAGCTGCAAATCGGAGCAGTCACGCGTGCGCGCGCGAGCGGCTGATGGCCAGTGACGTGATGCCCGGCCTGAATTTTCTACTGATACCCCGATTTAACGTTCAGTTCAACGTTGTGGCCATAACGCTATAAAACGATGAGCGATAAGCATTCTATTGCCTGTGGACGAACTCAGTGAACCCAATACTTCCGTATAATGCTTCCGCAGGCAGCCCGGCCGTTGCCATTCAAGTACCCAGGACGGCCGGCGCTTACATGGATTTATCTGTAACAATCGGGCCACTGTGACAGTACTGAGGAAGAGAGCTCGAAAATATTTATGCGGGGGACGAGATTTGAACTCGCGAACGCCTACGCGACAGGACCCTCAATCCTGCTCCTTTGACCTGTCTGGGAAACCCCCGCAAAGAGGTTATAAAAACACAAAACCGGCGATGGCGGTTTTGCAGAACTTAGAAAGGCACTGTTGAAATATAAAACTTTCCCTTCCGGTTACGGTGGCGCGTAGCAGCCACGGGAACCGGCCCAGCCCCGCCCAACCGGAGAATAAAATCAACGGAGCCGCGACCGCGATCAGGACCGCAGCCCGAAGTAGTCGTTGTGGTGATAGCAGAACACGTCGTACAGCGTGCCGCCGGTGTTATCCTCGTTGTGCAGCAGGATTCCGGACAGTACCCCGCTGGCCGCCTGGCGGCCGCTGTCGTACGACTCGGCGCTGACGGTGCCGTTCATGATCAGCGAAAGGCTGAGCAACACGCAGATCGTGGCTATGACATAAAAAAGGCTCATTTTTCCTTCGGCCATCTGTTCAATCCCCTGTTAATGGTATAAAACTCAAAACGGCCTGTTATTTTAAATCTTTTCTGGATATTCCGCTTAATATTCACCCATAATAGCTATAAATCGAAAATATTACCATAGTTCTCTATAATATTGAAAAATATCGCGATAACTGCGATTATACGGTTAATTCGCGTTTGATAACCGTTTGGTTAGTATCGCATCACTGGTTTGATCATGAAAGGGACTGCCCTGCCACCGGGCCATATGCGCACGCGCGAGCGCCCGGCCGGCCGGTTACGATTAGCCTGACCCGTGATACAGGGTACATGGCTTAATCTTTATTTTCCGGTATCACGACAGGATAGCCCCGGGCTTTCCAGGCCGTGATGCCGCCCAGCACGTTGTAGACGTTCGTGAAGCCGGCGTTCTTCAGGATGCTGGCCCCGATGCTACCCCGGTGGCCGACGTTGCAGGTCACCGCGATCGGCGCGTCTTTCGGGGCGTCGGGCAGGTTGTCCTTCAACGTGCCAAGGAAACGCATACCGGCGCCGGGCATGATGCCTTTCTGCCACTCGTGGGGTTCACGCACGTCGATCAGGCGAATGTTCTCCACGTCCCTCATCACTTTCAGCGCGTCGACCGAGATGGCGCCGACGTGGTCGACGGGCATGCCGAGATTCTGCCAGGCCTCGAAGCCGCCGCAGAGGTATCCTTCGACCCGGTCGTAGCCGATGCGGGCGAGGTAGCGGGCGACGGTCGCGACATCCCCGGGCTGTCCGGTCACGAGGTAGATCGGCCTGTCGGCCTCGAGCAGCCAGCCGGGAATAACCGTATTGCCGCGGGCCCATATGTTCAACGAGCCAGGGATATGGCCGCCTGCGAAGGCCGTTGGCATACGCGTATCGATGAGATAGTGTTCCCTCTCGAGCAGGGCCTCGGCCAGCTCCGGTGGCTGCAGGGGCTTCGGGCCTGCGGGCGCGGGCGGAGTGCCCGTCGAGTTAAACTGTTCCATCCGGCGGAAATATGGAGGGTACAAGTGCTGTTCCGCTGCCTTGTTCCGGACGAACGTGTCGCGGTCATACGACAGCCACGGGTTCGCCCGCAGCTCGTAGCCGATGGTCGTCTCGTCCCGGTCGCTGATGCCGGCGCCGCAGACCGAGCCGGCGCCGTGAGCGGGGCAGAGGATGGCCTGGTCGCCCAGCGGCAGCAGCTTCTCGTGGATGGCCCGGTACAGCATCCCGGCACATTCGGCCTTTCTGCCCTCGCCGTAAAAGTCGATGCGACCGCAGCTCCCGGCGAAGAGCGTGTCGCCGCTGAAAGCCATGAGAGCGACGTCGGGATGCCCCGACTCATACAGCGCAAAAGACAGGCCGTCCATCGTGTGCCCGGGTGTTTCGAGCGCACGGAGCATCATCCCGCCAAACTCGAGGGTATCCCCATCGTTCAGCCGCGCATCGCCATAAAGAACCTCGTCGTTCCTGCCACGGCAGATCAACGCGCCGGTTTGCGCCTTCAGGGCCGTCGAGCCCAGCACGAAGTCCTCGTGGCGATGGGTCTCGAGGATATATTTGATTGCCAGACAGCGTTCACGGGCGGCGTTTACGTAACGGTCGATGTCGCGACCGGGATCGATGACGACGGCTTCGCCCCCGGAACCGATCAGGTAAGAGGTGGCCGAGAGGCCTTCGGCGGTGAACTTAAGGAAGAACATGGCGATCATATAATATTGGCCATATAAAGATAAATAACATGCGGTATGCCGTTTTATACTCAGGTTCGGGCCATTTCGGACATCGGACTTTAGTACAGGGCACAGGAGACACCGCAAAAACCGTCACCATTATCGCGTCAGACAGGATAGTGTATAAAAGCATCCCCAACGGCCGCATGTGGCGCTGGCGCATTTTTTATCGGGCGTTTTCGGCGGTTATTGATAGTACAACAGCGAAGGCGTCAAAAGGTTTTTAACATCAAAAGTAATAAGAATATTAATTATAGTATTACTATTGACACGGAGACACAGCATGGAACAGGAATTAATGCGCATCGGGGTGTCCCTGCCGGACAACCTCCTCGGCCGCTTCGACCAGATCATAGAGAAGCGCGGCTACTCCTCCCGGTCGGAGGGCATCAGGGACGCCATCCGCAACTACATCATGCACTACGAGTGGTACAACGAGGTGGAGGGCGCCCGCATCGGCATCATCACCATGATCTACGACCACGACCAGCGGGGGCTGGTCAACAACCTGACGGACATCCAGCACGAGTTCATGGACATGATCAAGTCCTCGGTCCACGTGCACCTCGACCATGACAACTGTCTCGAGATCATCATGCTCCAGGGCGAGGGCCAGAGGGTCAAGGAAGTCGCCGAGAAGATGATGGCCCTGAAGGGCGTGAAGCACGTCAAGCTGACCACGATATCGCCGAACGCGGAGCTATAGGTCATAGGATGACAATCCCGGCATGGATGAGCAAGGTCGATTCTGCGCCTTGCGAGTACCGCGTGGCGCGGGGCGGCCGGAAGAATTTCGTAAGGAAATCTATCGACGGCGTCGTCCGGTTTTTCGGGGAGTCGATGGCCTCGGAGAGCTATGCGAATCGGCCGGGGCTGCTCCAGGGCCTGGACCCCCGCATCAAGCTGGTATCCATCCTGGCAATCGTGATATCTGTCAGCCTGACCCGTGATATTAAAGTACTCGCGGTCGTTTATGCTTTGGTTTTGCTGTTTGCCCTGCTCAGCCGGATCGGGCCATTGTTCTTCATCAAGCGGGTCTGGCTCTTCATACCGCTCTTTACGGGGGTGATCGCATTTCCGATCATATTTAATATCTTTACCCCCGGGGACAGCCTCGTCGTTCTGGCCGCCCCCGGACCGGGCGTCCGCCTGGGGCCGCTGGCGCTACCCGATACCATCAGCATCACCGGTCAGGGAGTCATGACTGCATCGGTATTCACGTTACGGGTGGCGACCAGCGTATCGGCAGTCGTCCTGTTATTCCTGACGACCCGGCAGGACATGCTCTTCAAGTCCTTCAGGGCGATTGGCATGCCGAAGGTCTATGTGCTGGTAATGGACATGTGTTACCGATATATCTTCATTTTCATGGAAGTGATACGGGACCTGTACACGGCAAAAAAGAGCCGCACGATCAGGAACCAGTCGCTGGCCGACGACTGGAAGTGGGTCGGCAGCAGGATCGGGTATACGCTGGTCAAGACGCTGGACATGAGCGAAAAGGTCCACCGGGCCATGATGTCTCGCGGGTTCACGGGGGACGTGAAGCTCATGAATGACTTCCAGGCCAGGAAGCGCGACTACGTGGCCTTATCCGCCACGCTCGCGTTCAGCCTGGCCCTCGTGCTGATATCGCAAAATATTATTAAGGTATAGGTGTTGCTTTGGAAACAATATTCGACTTGAGGAATGTTTCGTATACGTATCTCGGCAAATTCGAGGCGCTTCGCGAGATCGACCTGAAGATCGGCCGCGGGGAGCAGGTTGCGATCATGGGCGCCAACGGCAGCGGAAAATCTACACTGCTGTCCATCCTGAATGCCCTGATCTACCCGACCTCCGGCGAGTTCTACGCGTTCGGCAACCTGGTGACCGAGGATGCCTTCGATACGCTGCAGGCGGGCGAGTTCAACCGGTATTTCCGCCGGAAGACCGGCTTCGTCTTCCAGAACCCCGACGTCCAGATGTTCTCTTCCACGGTCTACGACGAGATCGCCTTCGGGCCGCTGCAGCTCGACCTGCCCGGGGAGGAAGTGAAGCGGCGCGTGGACGACGTCATCAAGATGATCGGCATCGAAAAGCTCCGCGACCGCGCCCCGCACACGCTGAGCGGCGGGGAGAAAAAAAAGGTCTGCATCGCTTCGGTTTTGGCCAGCAGCCCCGACGTGCTGCTCCTCGACGAGCCCACCGCCGGCCTGGACCCGCGGACGCAGCTGTGGCTGATCGAGCTGCTGCACGAGCTGGGTCATGCGGGCAAGACCATCGTGACGGCAACCCACGACCTCGATGCGGTCGAGCACATCAGCGAGCGGGCGATCGTCATGGGCGAAGACCACCGTATCAGGGTCGATACGCGGAGTTCCGTCGTGGTTAATGACCTGGACCTGCTGCTGTCCACTAACCTCATCCATAAGCACATGCATCGCCACGGCGCGATCACCCATCACCATATCCATTCCCATGAGGGCGAACACCAGCACGGGCATAACGGGCCCGAGGGGGAAAGGATGCCGTGATGTTTGACCGCCTCAGGCAGCAGATGGCGTTCGTCGCCGAGATCGACCGGCTGAAACAGGTATGCCGGCAGACCTACGTCAACGACGGTTCCCGGCACGATAACAGTGCGGAACACTCCTGGCACTTTGCCGTAATCGCGCTCGTGCTCGCGGAATATGCCCCGGCCGGCGTGGACGTCGGCAGGGTCGTAAAAATGGCCCTGATACATGACCTGGTTGAAATTGACGCCGGGGATACCTTCATCTATGACGCTGCCGCCAGCGGGGACAAGATCGCCCGGGAGCGCCGGGCCGCCGGGAGGATTTTCGGCCTGCTGCCGGAAGATCAGGCAACCGAACTGCGCGCATTATGGGAAGAGTTCGAGGCAAGGCTGACACCAGACGCGAAGTTCGCTGCCGCGCTCGACCGGGTCGAACCGATCATGCACAACTATCATACCAGGGGCGGCGCGTGGAAAGAGCATGGTGTTAAGGCAAGCGGCGTCATCGGGGTGAACAGCCGGATTGGCGCATCTTCGGAAGAATTGTGGCAGTATATCCGCGGCATCATCGAAGAGTGCATCGCGAAGGGGTACCTGGAAGATGACCGCCAGACATCGACCTGATCTGCGATTGGCGGATCGTTGGTTACACGATTATAAAAAAATATAACAATAGATGATAAAAATTGATAAGTTTTATTAAAACCGCATAACGATCGTATACAATAGACGACGATACATAGCCCGCGATCCGGGAACACTATAATAAATTATAATAGTTACGACGGTTGCCGATTTTTATTAACGCCCGGAATCGTTTAGAGATCGTGACAGGTCATCGTATTGTACTGTAGGACGAAGATAAATTTTATATATTTAAAAAGTGTTACGAATAGAAAATAATTTATAACTAAATTAGTAATTAGTAATTGGTGATATTTTGCATATACCAGAAGGCTATCTTGGCCCGTATACATATATTGCATTATTTTTAGTTATGTTGCCCATATGGGCGTATGCCGGATATAAACTGAACAGAGAGCTAAAATCCAAGCAGGTCCCGTTGCTGGCGCTGGCGGCGGCGTTCTCGTTCGTGATCATGATGTTTAACGCGCCCATACCCGGCGGGAGCACCGGGCACGCGGTCGGCGCTGCCATCATCGCCATCGTCCTCGGCCCGTGGGCCGCGGTCGTCTCGATCTCGGTCGCGCTGATCATCCAGGCGTTCGTCTTCGGCGACGGCGGCATCACCGCCATCGGGGCGAACTGCTTCAACATGGCGGTCGTGATGCCTTTCGTTGCCTACATATTATATAAGGTCATCAGCGGCAAGTCGCCGATCGGCTCGGTCCGGAGGCTCGCGGCCGTGGCAATCGCCGCGTACGTATCGCTGTCGGTCGCCGCGGGGTTCACCGGCTTCGAGTTCGGCCTGCAGCCTTACCTGCACACCGATGCCAACGGCAATCCGATGTACATGCCCTACGGCTTCGAGGTGGCGGTCCCGGCGATGCTCATCGAGCACGTGTTCGGTTTCAGCATCCTGGAAGCGATCATATCCATGCTGATCTTCGCGTACCTGCAGCGGACGGATCAATCGCTGCTGATGGGCACGTCAGGACTGAAAGTAAATAAGGAGCCCCAGAAAGCGGCGCCGGCGGTGTGAGGTGTGACGATGGATAAGAAATTAAGAAACCTGTTGATCGGTCTGGCAGCTCTGATCATATTGGTACCTCTCGGGCTGCTGGCAGAGGGAGAGACGTATGGCGAGTGGGCGAACGACTGGCTCCAGGAGGAGCTGGGATACGTGCCGCAGGGCCTGGAACAGATGTCCAGCCTGTGGAGCGCCCCGATGCCTGACTATAGTCTGCCACTGCTCGGGGACACCTTCTCGGGGATGTCCGTGGGGTATATCCTCTCCGCGATCGTCGGCGTGGCGCTCTGCGGCGGTATCCTGTATTTCGGCGGCAGGGTACTGGTCAAGAATAAAGATTGATCTTATAGTGCGGGGAATTCCATCCCCGCTTCGCGTTTTTTATCGTCATTTTAAAAAGGTTTTAATCGGGGCATTTTCCCGCGGGTAACAATAACATGCCGGGAACCGCGGCAGGCCCGGCCTCGTCCCGCGTGCGCGCGCGACCGCGACGGAGGTCGCCCGTGTCACGACGGAGGTCGCCCGTGTCACGACGGAGGTCGCCCGTGTCACGACGGAGGTCGCCCGTATAATACACAGGTTGTGTCGCGCAGGACTTTATGAGGTGGTATATGAATAAGTAGTTGTTCAGGAGGAGGTTTTCGACTTGCCCCTGCGCGACCCACCTGGCGCTTGTGTTACAATTTTTTAATTATGTATTACTTGTTGATATATTTTTCTATTATTGTAGCAAAAATAGACGTTTCGTTCATTTATCAATTTAAAGTCAAGACAAAAGAATTCTCTTAATGAGCTTGATTCATGGTTGTCCGAAAAAGCCCCGCCAGAGCCCGATTTTTTTACAGGGAACTGCCAGATCCAGGCCGGATTTTCGAGGCGAAGATCCGCGCCGGATGATCTTCCGGCAGGGAATCGATCCTGAAGGCCGTGCCCCGTTCGCGCATCAGTTCCATTTTGGCTGCCACGGCTTCCCAGTACATTTGATATTCATCGTCGTCGAGCAGGTCGGCCGCCGGGCGGAAGATCAGGAGCAGCGCGGGTTCCGCGAACGGCACCTCGAACCCCTTGCTCAGCCCGGGCTTGAACCAGGTGACCGAGCCGGGGCCGATGATTTCGCGCTCCCCGCCCGCGCAGATCACCCACCGGCCGCGTACGGTCAAGACGACGCTTTCCCAGGGGTGCGCGTGCTCGTACATGTACAGCCCCGCGGGCAGCTCGAGGTACTGCACGCTGCAGCCCTCGCCCCGGAGCACCCGGCCTACCCGCCCTTCCGGCGTGACGACGCCGCCAGACGGATCGATGGCCCGGATAACCGCGTAGCCGTCTGCCACCGCGGTCACCCCTGAAGCCGGCTCGTCATCACGTCCCATGAGAGGAGCGCCATGAGCGATACCCCGCGCATGGTCAGGCCGTCTGCGGCCCGGTCCAGCTTGCGCCCCAGGTACTTCCGTAGCGCGACCTCCTGTTCCGGGGTGGTGATGCTGTACATGGGCCGGTAATGCGTGATCGCCTCGTCGAGGCTGCCGAACCGCTCCTCGTGCTCGTCCCGGTAGACGCGGACGTCCGGGCAGATGCCCATCTGGTACAGGACGTTGAAGAGCACGTCCGCCTTGGGCCCTGAGACATACGGCTTCCCGTGGAGGATCGGCCAGGCGTCGCGGTAGTTCTGCTCCCAGGCGGTCACGCCGGCGGGCCAGATCAGGTATACCTTGCCCATGCAGGCCCGGTCCATCTTCTCCAGCGCCGCCCGGATGTCGGGCATACCGAGAGACAGCGACGCCAGCACGACGTCGTAAGGGCCGTCGAGCCCGGACAGCGGGACATCTTCCCAGCGTTTGGTGATGATCGCCACGTTGCCGAGGCCCCCGGCCTTCACGTTTTCGGCGAGCACGTCCGCCATCCCCGGCGAGGGCTCGACGGCCGTCACCCGGCAGCCCATCCGGGCGAGCGGGATGGCGTGCGTACCCGGGCCCGCGCCGATGTCCAGCACTTTCATGGCCGGCGACACCTGGAGCAGGCCAAGCGTGGCCATCGCCCTGGCCCGCCCGTTGCTACTCACGTGGCTATCATAACGCTCTGCAGCCTTCCGGTCCCGCCAGAGCGCCGCGCACTCCGTACCTCCCTTGAGCCGCTGGTTGTCGGTCATCCGGGCTTTCCATACTGCAGCCCAGTCGACTGCATCACTGGTTCTGTCCATCGTCATACCCATATACCTCGATTATCCTTCTTATCGTAATACGAAATTTATTTATTGTAGCATTAGTTATTAATAATTTATTAATTGGGAATACCTATTAATAAGAAACTGTTATTCCCGGGGAGATTGTAATGAAGAAGCTTGCATCAATGATTTTGATCCTGATCATCCTGGCCGGCGTAACGCTGGCGGGCTGCACGTCCACCGGCGGCAACGCCGCTCCCGAGCCGACCGCAAAGCCGGCTTCTGGCGTGGCCCGGCTCGTCATCGGTACTACGAACGCGGTCACGGACCTGAACGTCAACGACTACTACCTGGGCATCTTCAAGGCGAGGACGTCCCACCAGGGGCTCATCGCGCTGAACCCCGACGGGAGCTACGCCCCGTGCCTCGCCGAAAGCTGGGAGAGCCCGGACGCGAGCACGTTCGTCTTCCACCTCCAGAGGAATGCGACGTGGCACGACGGCCTGCCCGTAACCGCGAAGGACATCAAGTTCAACCTCGAGTACTTCCCGCAGAAGATCGCAGAGTACAAGCAGCACTGGGGGCTTATTTCCTCGGTGGAGACGCCCGACGACTACACGGTGATCATCCACCTGAAATCGCCTAATTCCAACTTCCTGGTCAACCTGCTCGTCATGCGGGCGGTCCCGGAGCATATCTACCGTGATATCGCCGATCCGGCAAAGTTCAACGACGTCGCGGCCATGATCGGCTGCGGGCCTTACAAGTTCGAAAAGTTCGACAAGCAGGCGGGCACCCTCACGTTCACGGCCTACGACGGCTACTGGGGCGGAACGCCTTCGGTCAAATCCGTCGAGTTCCGGATCTTCAAGAACCAGGACACGATGATCATGGCCCTCAAAAAGGGCGAGATCGACACGACGTACATGTACTCGAACGGCATCAGCTACTACTACGTGCCGGGCTTGCTGGACAACCCCGATGTCGGGTTCATGATGATACCGTTCACCGGCGTATCGGGCGCGCTGTTCTTCAACGCCAACAAGACCCCGTACGATAACGCGACCTTCCGGAAAGCGGTAAGCTACGCGCTCGACTACGAGGAGCTGAAGAACCTGTTCACCGCGGGCTACGGCAGCACGCCGAACGCCGGCTTCCTGCCGAACGGCACGTACAACTTCAAGGACACGCCGCAGATGGCCAGAAACCTCAACAAGTCGAAGGAGCTGCTGGACACGATCGGCTTCAAGGATGTCGACGGCGACGGGCTCCGGGAGACGCCGGACGGGAAGAAGTTCCAGCCGGAGATCTTCGCCCGGACCGACATCGCGGACTACCCGCGGCTGGCCGAAATGATCAAGAAGTACCTGAAAGACGTGGGCCTCGACTCGAAGATCAGGCTCGCGGACATGGCGACGACCACGACCACGCTCAATACGGCCAAGACCCACGAGCTGGCCCTGTCGCGCACGACGCCGTGGGGCATGATGACCTGGGCGGGCTACGGCAGCTGCTACTTTGACCCGCGGAACATCGGCTACACGATGACGAAGGACCCGAAGTACCTCGCGCTCGTGGACCGGATGTTCAACGCCACGGACGAGGCCACGCAACGGCAGATCGCCTTCGAGATGCAGGACTACTACGCGAGCGAGATGCCCGCGGTGGCGCTGTACTGGAGCGACCTCATCCAGCCGTACAACAAGAAGTACGCGGGCTGGGTGAACGACCCTATGTACGGGATCATGTCGTACGGGACGTTCTACGGCTTGCACGAAGTATGAACTGGGCCCCTCTCGGGGCCCCTTTCTATTTATTATGAATATTATTAAAATTATACGTAATTAGTAACACAATATTGTTAAATAGTAAGATATCGTAAAGAAAGTGGTTATTGGTATACCAGTAGATGAACAATGCCAGTTCATCATGCCATTATTAAAGGTGTGTTTATGAGAAATATAACAAAATTATTGATAGTTACTATTTTGGTTGTATGTCTCTTGCTATCAGGGTGCACGCAACCTTCGGTCGGGCCGTCGCCGGCCCCGGCAGATAAAAATCGCATCGAGAAGCTGGTCATCGGTACGACCAACAAGGTCGAAGACCCGAATATCAACGACTACTATTTCGGGACGTTCACGCGACAGATGAGCCACAATGCGCTGGTGGCCATCGCGGCGAGCGGGGACATCGTGCCCGAGCTGGCTACGTCGTGGGATACCACGGACCTGAAGACGTGGATATTCCACCTGACCGGCAACGCCACCTGGCATGACGGCGTTCCGCTCACGGCGCAGGACGTCAAGTTCACCATGGACTACCGGAAGAAGACCGACCCGAACTGGAAAGCGGTGTTCGGCGGCCTTGTCTCTGTCGAGGCTCCCGACAACCGGACGGTAGTGATGACGCTGAACAGGCCGGACTTCAACTTCCTTACGAACCTCGCCGTGAGCCGGATATTCCCCGAGCATATCTATAAGAACGTCGAGGACCCGAAGAAATTCAACACCCAGGACGCCTGGATAGGCAGCGGCCCCTACGTACTCAAGAGCCACGATAAGGCCACCGGACTGCTCCACTTCGAGATCAACGACAAATACTGGGGCCCGAAACCCGCAATCGACCAGATCGACGTCCGCTACTTTAGCAATACAGATACGATGATGCTCGCGTTCCAGAAGGGCGAGATCGACGCACCCTACGCCTATGCGACGGGCTTCAGCCCCTTCTACGTGCCCAGGCTGCTTAACGACGAGGACGCCGGCATCATGATCCAGAATAACCTCGGCATCACCAACGTGCTCTGGTTCAACGAAAACAAGTCATATATGAGCGACAGGGCCTTCCGCCAGGCAGTCAGCTACGCGATCAACTACGAGGAGATGAAGAACATCTTCACGGCCGGCTATGGCTCTATTCCCTCTGCGGGCTGGGTACCGAATGGCACCCTGTACTACAAGGACACGCGAGCGCTCGCCTACGACGTGAACAAGTCGAAGGAGCTGCTGGACGCGGCCGGGTTCAAGGACACGAACGGCGACGGGTTCCGCGAAACTCCGGACGGCAGGAAGTTCCAGCCGGTGCTCTCGACGCGCAGCGACATGGCGGACAACGTCCGGGCCGTGGAGATGCTGAAGAAGTACCTGAACGCCGTGGGCATCGACGTACAGCTCAAGATCGTGGACCGCACGTCGTTCAGCAACCTCATGGACGTGGACCACACCCACGAGATGGCGCTGACCCGGACGACGTACTGGGGCATGCAGATGGGTGCGGGCTACGGGTCCGGCTACATCGACAAGCAGGTCTACGGCTGGTCGATGGTCAACGACTCGAAGTTCCGGTCCATCGTGGACACGCTCAAGTCGACCATCGACAAGGACCAGCGCAAGACGCTGGCCGGCCAGCTGCAGGACTACTATGCCGACGAGATGCCGGCGATCGCCGTGTACAACATGGATATCATCCAGCCTTACAACAAGAACTACGCGGGCTGGGTGTACAACCCGTACAACGGCATCCTGGGCTACGAAACCCTGTTTGGCCTGCATAAGGCCTAAACGCCCCCCCCCCCATCGGGGGGTTTTTATTATCGCGGGAGGATGCATGGAGAAAACATACTGGGAAAATGCGTGGGATGAAGCGAAGCTGGCTTCGCCCACGCGGACCCGGCCCGGGAACGAGGCGTGCTGGGGCGGCTTCTGGGACGGCCTCGCGGAGCAGTACCTCCGCGAGATCCTCGCGGGGGAGCCATTCTACCGGGGTATCCGGGACTACCTCGTAGAGCGGGAAGTCTTACGGCCCGGCGACCGCGTGCTGGACGTGGGCTGCGGCCCCGGGACCTACGCCCTCCCGTTCGCGGAGAAAGCAAGCTCCGTCGACGCGCTCGACCCTTCGGGGCCGATGCTGGCGGCGCTGGCGGGGGAAGCGGCACGGCGGGGCCTGGCGAACCTGAAAACGATGCAGGCACGCTGGGAGGACTTCGCGACGCCCGACCGGTACGACCTGGTATTCTCTTCCATGTCGCCCGCGGTCTCGGACACCCCGACGCTCCTGAAGATGGAGGCGCTTTCCTGCCGGAGCTGCTGCCTGATCACCTACGGCGATGCCCCGGAAGCCCCGGAAAGGAAGGCGCTGTGGCCGCAGCTGGTCGGCGACTATCGCCCCTCGAACATGTACATGTACACGTACCCTTATAACGTGCTGCGCGAGAGGGGCCGGGAGCCGGGCCTCCGCATGTTCGACCAGGAGGAGCGTCATCTGGTACCCGTGGAGCAGATGGTAAAGCGGTTCACGGACTACTTCGCGATTTTTACCACGCTGGACGCAGGGAAGATCGGCAGGATACGTGAGTACTTCGAGGCCCGGGCCCCGGGCGGGCTGTACGAGGAAAAGGGGCATACGCGGCTGGCGGTCATCAGCTGGGACAGGCCAGAGGAGCCCCCGCGATGAGGCTGCGCGACGGCCGGTCCCGGCATCTCGCCGGCAAGGCGCTGCGGTACGGCATCACGCTGGTGATCATCCTGACGATCAACTTCGCCATACCCCGCATGATGCCCGGCGACCCGATGATCAACCTGCTCGGCGAGGACGCGGCCCGGGCCGATAAGCAGCTGCTGGACGAGATGCGGGCGCAGTATGGCCTCGATAGGCCGATCCACGAGCAGTACATGGAATACATGCTGGGCGCCACGCACCTGGACTTCGGCTACTCGATCCACAAGAACCTGAAGGTGGCCGATCTCATCTACGACCGGCTCTTCTGGACCCTGGTGCTCATTTTCCCGTCCGTCGTCATCGGAGGACTGATGGCGCTCGCAATGGGAGCGGTTGCCGGGTTCCGGCAGGGAAGCAGGATCGATCGGCTTCTCACCGGAACATCTGTCTTCATTTACACATGGCCATCGTTCCTGTTCGCGATGATCGTCGTGACCGTATTCAGTTTCCACCTGGGATGGTTTCCCCTGGGCAACGTCTCGTCTGGCAGAACTGAAGGCGTGGCGTATATCCTCGACGTGGGCTGGCACCTGTTCCTGCCCGTCGCCATCCTGGCGCTCTTCGAGACGGCGTACATCCTCCTGGTCGTCCGTAACTCGATCACACAGCTCATGGGCGAGTACTTCGTCTTCGTGGCGAAGAGCAAGGGCCTGGCCGACCGGGCGATCGAGCTCCGCCACGTCCTGCGGAACGCGCTGCCCCAGTTCATCAGCATCATGGCGCTGAACTTCGGCTTCATGGTCTCCGGCGCGCTGATCATCGAGATCGTGTTCTCGCTCAACGGTATGGGGACGCTGATCTACGATGCGGTCCTGTCGCGGGACTATCCGGTCTTGCAAGGGGCGTTCGTCTACCTGACGATCTTCGTGCTGGCGGCGAACTTCCTGGCCGATGTCCTGTACGGGATCGCTGACCCGAGGATAAGAGACGCCAATAGCCGCGAAAGTGCCTGAATTACCGGTATTGCCGGGCGAACGCTCTGGCCGGGCGGCCTTCCGGCAGCGCATCCGTGGTGAACGGCGTGCATTCGCTCTGCTGCCGTTGCAGCCGTTCCTCGAGCCCTCGCAAGTTCCTCTACGGCTTCGCCGGCCCGAGAATCTGCGATGTATGCGACGTTAGAAAGAGTGGGTAACATTAATATTAATATACATATGCAAATGGTGTTACGACAATATTAAATAGTAATATTAACTCATAATAAAACGCTCAGGCGGTTTATCGCGTACCGGCAAGACTCGATTGTTAATCGGATGGAGCACATATCCATGGAACCGTCACTACCCGGCAACATCTTCAAGCGCATCAACGACACGGGAATTAAAAGCCTGGCCCTCAACCCGCTGCGGACCCTGGGCATTTTCCTGTTGGCAACCCTGGTGCTGGTAGCCGTCTTTGCACCGTGGCTGGCGCCCCACGACCCGGAGCAGACGGGCATCCCGTACCGGTCGCCGTCGGCGGAGCACCTGCTCGGGACCAACGACCTGGGCCAGGACGTGTTTTCCGAATTGCTGTACGCCGGCCGGGTCTCGCTGGTCGTCGGCTTCCTCTCCGGCATCATCTCCATCGTGATCGGCGTGGCCGTCGGAGTCTTCGCCGGCTACTTCCGGGGCTGGGCCGAAGAGCTACTAATGGGCACGACTGACGTGTTCCTGCTCATCCCGGGCCTCCCCCTCATGATTATTTTGGCTGCCTACCTCAATCCCAGCATGTGGAACATCATCCTGGTGGTCGGGCTCCTCTGGTGGTGCTCGACCGCCCGGCTGGTGCATTCGCGGGTGCTGCAGGTCAGGGAAATGCAGTTCATCGAGTCGACCCGCGCCCTCGGCTATTCGGACCTGTACATCATATTGAAACATGTCCTCGTCAACACGAAGGACATCATCTACGCCAAGTTCTCGCTGGCCGTAGCTTCGGCGATGCTGTCCGAGGCGTCTCTCAGCTTCCTCGGCCTGGGCGACCCCCTGAACATCAGCTGGGGCGAGATGATCCACTTCGCCTTCAGCCGGGGCGGCTTCGCCAACGACATGTGGTGGTGGTACCTGCCGCCCGGCCTGATGATCTGCATTACGGTGCTGGCTTTCATCATGCTCACCATGGAAGGGAAGAAAGACAGCAAGATACTGGAGATGATCTGATGAGCCTGCTGAGCATCAAGGGGCTGTCCGTGACCTTCGACACTCTGCAGGGGCCATTTAAGGCGATCGAAGGCATCGACCTCGAGGTCAGGGAACGCGATACGCTGGCCATCGTGGGCGAGTCCGGCTGCGGGAAATCGGTCCTCGGCCACGCCACGATGCGGCTGCTGGACGATATCGCGACGGTGAAGGGCAGCGTCAGGTACCGGGACCGGGAGGTCTACGCCATGGCGCGGGAAGAGCTGCTGGCCATGCGGGGCAAGGCGATCTCGCTGGTGCCCCAGAGCCCGTCGACGTCGTTTAACCCGGTGATAAAGATCGGTAAGCAGATCACCGAGTTGATCGAGAAAGCCGGCATCGCGCGCGGCAAGGATGCCGAGAGGCGGGCGATCGAATACCTGGGGCGGGTCGGCTTCAAGGACCCGCAAACCATCTTCGACACGTATCCGCACCGCATGTCCGGCGGCATGTGCGAGCGGGCGCTTATTGCGATGTCGACCTCCACGGAGCCCGACCTGATCATCGCGGACGAGCCGACGAAGGGGCTCGACGCGCTTTCCCGCAAGAACATCCTGGACATGCTTCACAAGATGACCGCAGGCTCGACGCTGATCATGATCACGCACGACTTCAACGCGGCCGCGACATGCGATAAGATCGCCGTGATGTACTCGGGCGAAATTGTCGAGACAGGGCCTACGCGGGTCGTGCTGGAGCATCCGGCCCACTGTTACACCCGCGGCCTCATCGAAGCGCAGCCGTCGCGGGGCATGAAGCCCATCCCGGGGAGGCATACCATCGGCTCCCACAAGTCAGATGGGTGCCGGTTCCGCCCCCGGTGCGGGAGCGCGACGGACGAGTGCGGCCGCCACCCGCCCCTCCGGGAGATCGAGGACTATCGCCTGGTGAGGTGCCATCATGCTTGAGCTGATCGGCGTGTCGAAAACCTTCCACACCGGCTTCATGGGCCGGAACCGAAAGGTGGCCGTGGACGGCGTGTCCCTGCAGCTAAAAGAGGGAGAGATCCTGGGCCTGGTCGGCGAAAGCGGCTGCGGCAAGTCCACCCTCGGCCGCATGGCGGTCCGGCTGCTGCGGCCTTCAAGCGGGCGCATTGTCCTGGACGGGAAGGACGTGACAGGCCTGCCCGAGCGGCAGTTCCGGGAGTACCGCCGGCGGATACAGATTATCTTCCAGCACCCGGAAAGCGCCCTGGACCCCCACTTCACGCTCATGGACTCCATCCGGGAGTCGTTCAACCGGCTCGGCATCCCGAAGAGCGAGCAACAGGCCGTGCTGGAGCGGCTGGCGGACGAGGTGAGCCTGCCGCTGGACATCCTGGACCGGTATCCTGGCCAGGTGAGCGGCGGCGAGATCCAGCGGGCGGTGCTGACCCGGGTGTTCGCGTTCAAGCCCCGGTATCTCATTCTGGACGAGCCCACGTCGATGCTGGACGTCTCGGTGCAGGCGCACATCCTGCAGCTGCTGAGGAAGAAGGCGAGGGAAGACCGGGTGGGCATGCTGTTCATTTCCCACGACCTCGAGGTCGTACGGGCCATGTGCGACCGGGTGATGGTCATGAAAGAGGGGAGGATCGTCGAAGAAGGCCCTGTAGAGAAGATCATGTCTGCGCCCGATACCCCGTACATGCAGGTGCTGGTCAGGAACGTATGAAGACGACAGAAGACCGGTTACCGGAAGACAATGGCCTGCCGTCGACGCCTTCTACGATTGACGGCCGGACCTTATGGCTGGAGAAAGGCGAGGTCAACGGCAAGAAGATCGACGTGATACTGCGCAGCGGGCATCACCTGAAAACGGAGGGCACCCCCGATATCCGGCGGATCAGCGCCGCGATCATTGCGCCGGACGGGGCGAGGTACGGGCCGGCAGTACAACAGTTGAACAATGGTGTCCTGCTGCGTTTCCACAACGTCGGAACCGGCTTTTTCACCGTCATGGTCCGTCATGGACCTGCCCCCGATTCCTCAAGAGCTCCTGGAGACAATATATGCTGGACCACGAAAGCGATCGTCGAGGCGGGCAAGAAGGTACGGTATTTCAGTAAGCTGGCCGGCGACGGTCTGGAGATCGTGCCCCGTGAGCCGTACCTGGAGACCGGCAAGCCGATCAATCTGGCCGTTTTTTTAGAAGGAAAAAAAGCCGTCGGAGCCCTGTTAACCGCTTATTCGGAAAAGACGGACCGGGAAGACCGCTACGTGATCGGCAGGGATGGCAGGGCCCGGGTAACGATAGATGCCGGCGGCCGGTGGCTGTTCACGGCAACATATATAGAACCGATGCCGGGGGTTGCCGACGTGCCAAAGAGGAAGCATCATGAAACGACACTGCTCATGAACACGATCACCTGGTATCAATGATAGTATAATTCAAGAAAGATCCTTGTCCGGCAGGGAACTCAAGGACGTAGTGACTTGCCTGTACCCCTCGTTAATGTACCAGTCGGCGCAGGGATATCGTCAGGCGGTTACGACAGAATATATACCTTTAAGTATGGATTATTAATATAATATTACCCGGAAAAGGGGATGCAAATGGACGCCGATACGATTGGGAAAAAAATCGAAGAAAACAAATTTTACCTTAAAAAAATATACCATATCAAAGAAATAGGCTTATTCGGCTCGTTCGTCAGGGGAGAGCAAACCGAGAGCAGTGACGTAGACCTGCTCGTTGAGTTCGAGAAAGGGCACAGCGATCTTTTTAATTATGTAAGACTGAAATCTTACCTCGAAGAACTACTTGGACGAAAAGTTGACCTCGTCTCGAAAAATGCCGTTAAATCAAGGTTAAGGAACAGGATTCTTAAAGAGGTCAGATATGTCTAAAAAGAAAAGGGATTATATCCTTTTGCGGAGGACATATTGGCCTGCATTGATAAGATAGAAAAATATTCCCGGCGCATGTCTTTCGATGAGTTCTGCGCTAATGACATGGCCGTGGACGCAGTCATAAGGAACTTCGAAGTGATCGGAGAAGCCGTCAAAAAAATCCTGGAAGAGGTTAAAGGGAAATATGCGGATGTCGAATGGAAAGAAGCCGCGGGCTTCAGGGACGTTCTTATCCACGACTATTTTTCGATTGACAAAAATATCGTTCGTCGAATTACCTGTGCATAGCTGCAGTGAATGCCGTTTCCAAGGCTCAGCGTAGCACTGTAAACTCGGACGGGCGCGACGACCGCGACGACCGCGACGTTAAAAGAAAGAGAAAAAGTCTATCCATGTAGGGCTATTTTTTAAGAGAAACGTTGCGCCCGTCGCGTTTCGTCGCGGTCGTCGCGAGAATATCGTCCGTCGAGTTGCCTATATACTGCTTCAATGGATGCCATTTCCGAGGCTCAGCGTTGTACTGTATACTCGCGACGGGCGCAACGTTTCTCTGCGAATTGTTCTAACAGGGATAGTCTATTTCTCTTTGTGTTAACGTCGCGGGCCCCGGTGCGAGAATGGCCGACGAGCCCGCACCGGGCCCCCGATCGTTCATAGACCTGCAACATGCCGAATAAAGCCGGAAGAGACGCTTCATCGGGGCGAGATCGAGCGACGGCCAGCCTTTAGTCGGCGGCACCCCGGACAGGCAAATCGAATATCCTCGAAATAAAAAGGCTATGTCGCGCAGGACCTTATTGAGAGGTGGTTTCATTTAATAAGGGTTTTCAGGAGGAGGTTAACTTGAAATCCCTGCGCGACCCACCTACTGTATGTGTTACGAATAATATATTATATGTTACTTATTGATATAATTTACTATAAACGTAATACATAATGGCAAGAATCCGGGCGCCCTTCGTTCAAATCCCCGGGCCGGAGGCCGGTTCGACCGCACCGGCGAGCCGCGCAAAGCTCAGGTCCGGCGCCGGCTCGTCGAGCGGGACCGCACGGCCGGCCATGGCATCCCCCTCCAGCCAGTGCAGGGAGCCAAGTAGGACGAATTACCCGGGCTGACATGCAAAATGATAAACAGGAGCCAGCTCAAACGTTCCGGGCCACGACGCGGACGTTTTTTACGCAGACGGCGGGAGCGGCCGTCTGTTCGAGGCCCCCTTTTGCGGACCTGATTCGTATGAAATTCACCACCAGTGCCGGCTCGTCGAACGGGACCTCGCAGCCCGCCATGGCGCCCTCGTCCAGCCAGTGCAGGGAGCCCGGGCTCATCAGGTGCTTCTCACCCCCGACACTCAACACCCAGTGCCCCCGGACTGTGTAGACCATGCACTCCACCGGCTCGGGGTGCTCCGGGACCGAAATCCCCGCGGGCATCTCCACCGACTGTGCCAACATCGTCTCTCCGAATATAAGAGGACACGCCCATCCCTCGATCGTGTCGACGCCGGGGTGTTTCAGGACGTCGTCCGTATCGTGGACGACGCGCACATGGCAGGATTCATTGCCATTACGAGCTGTTATCGGTTCCATCACAGGCCTCCGGTGCGTTATAAAAGGTTAGTAAGAATACGCATGTGCGGTCTCAACTTTGCCTGGGTGATTTTAGGTGTTTTCATGCAAATGTTCCACAAGTACACACAATAGGTATTCTTACAAGCTATAATAAAAGTATTACTTAATATTAAATATTACTATTATGGTATTATTAGTCCTTACTTCACAGCGCTGATGAAGTAGATCGGGTGGGCGTAGTCGAGCCTGTCCAGCAGGCTCCCCCTCTTTCTGGCCGACGTGCAAAGATCGTCCATCAGCTCGATCCTGACATCCCGAAAGCCGGCCTCCCGGAGGAAGCGGGAGACCTTTTCAGGCTTCAGGCTGTAGAGTGGCAGGTCCTTCCGGATGGACGCGTATCGCCGCTTTTCCCTGAACGGGTAATGACGCTCTTTGATCATGCGGATCAGGTCCGAAGTCGCCCGGAGCGCCACGCGGGCCAGCCCCGGATCGAACCAGTCCCCGTCGATGGCCAGCATCGTGCCGCCGGGCTTCAGCACCCGGCGCCACTCGGCCATCGCCTTTCCCGGATCAGGCAGCGTCCAGAGCAGGAACTTGCTGGAGACCACGTCGAACGTCGCGTCCGGAAAGTCGAGGCTTTCCGCATCGCCCTGCCGGAAATCGACTGTCAGCGACCTGGCCGCCGCGTTCTTGCGCGCATGCGCCAGCATGACCTCCGAGAGGTCGATCGCCGTGACGTCGTGGCCCATCTCCGCGAGCAGCAATGCGACGAAACCCGGGCCTGTGCCTACATCCAGCACTTTCAGTTTATGCCTGTCGCCGATCGCAGATCCGAGCAAACGTTTCCACGCGTTGCGCTCCGCTTCGGACTCTTCGACGATTCCGTTGCTATAGTATTTGCAGCGGTAGTCCCAGTAGCTTTTTATGACTTCTTTGGTACCCGCATTCATTTGACTTCACCTCAACATGATCAGGATAAGAAAAGCAGCCATCATCCCAAGCTGGGTCGACGCAAAGTCGACGAGCGTCACCTTCGTCCCGAGCGATTTGCCGAAAAACGCCACGTTGGTCGGCAGCCCGGTCCTGAAGCTGCCGATGCCGCGGTGAATAGACCGGGAAAGGACGAAGATGAGCAGACAGTCGATCACGGCAAGCCCTTCTTTCGCGGCGATCGTTCCCGTGGAGGAGATCGCGGCGACCTGGCTGACCAGGCTGGCACCGAAGACGATCAGGCTGGACGCCGGCAATCCGACCCTGTGCAGCACCGGCGTTAAAAAAGACAGAGAGGCGTCCTGGACTCCGAGATCAAGCAGCACTATGATAATGGCCCCGGTCGGCACCATGACAAGGGATGTCTTGAGAAACTCCTTCATCGTGTTCCTGACGCACAGGAGCAGCCGGGATTTTCCGTCCTGCGAAGCGGCAGGCTGATCCGCCGGCACCGGTCCGGAGCCGGTGGCCCCGGTACCAGGGCCGAGGAGAAACCTGCCGATAATAATGCCGGCCAGCCCGATGGCCAGGCAAAGGCCGAATTCGATCGAGATCAGGGCGCCGCCGGCCCATAGCCCGAATACGGATAGTGACACCGGCGCGAGGAAGAAGACAATGCTGTTGATGCTCTTCGGCAGGTTCGCGACCAGGATCATGACGAGAACTTGCCGGTCCTCGACGGCCTTTTCCTTGAAGTGGTCGGCCATCATGCCCATCGCCGACCAGGAGTTGAACAGGAACATCGACAGGGACGAGGCACACAGCGGGGGCAGTTTCGCCGCACGGGTGATGCCGGCCATCGGCAGCCCCAGCAGCCTGAAGTACTTCGAGACTTTGATCAGGTTGGCAATCAGGAAGCCCAGAAAGATATACGGCAGAGTCAGCTCGAAAAAGCGGAATATTTCCATCGCTGTGCTCGTCAGATCCATCGTTCACCTCAAGGTAAGCGCCAGGGATTATTTTTTACCTGAAATCAGGTAATACATCCGCCCGATCCCGGCCCTGTACCGCCACGGGACGGCGCGGAGCTTGATCCTCCGCACCTCCTCCAGGTCGGCGACGACGACGTCCCAGAAGCCCGCGCCTTCGAGGTAGCCCCGGGCAGCGTCAGGGGGCACGCCGTTCAGGTTCGTCAGCGATCGCGTCAGTTCCTCCGAATAGCGTTTTTCAGTTCTTTTCCCATCGACCATCCGGATGTTCAGAATGCTGGCCATTTTCACGAGCTTGTAGCCGAAGGTGTCGTCGTGCCACTTCCCGTCGATGACGAGGACCTTCCCGCCGGACTTCAGAATCCGATGCCACTCGTGCAGCGCCGCCTGCGGGTCCGGCAGCGTCCACAGCAGAAACCGGCAGATCACCACGTCGAACGACCCGTCCGCGAAGCCGGTACGCTCGGCATCGCCGGGCCGGAAGTCGATGGCGAGGCCGGCTTCCCTGGCTTTGGCCACCGCCTGCGCCATCATCTTTTCCGAGATGTCGATGCCCGTGACTTTGTGGCCCATGCGGGCCATGAGCAGGCTGATCTCGCCGGTGCCGCAGCCGACGTCCAGCACGTCGAGCTTCCCCGCCGGAAGCGCCCTGGCGATGTGCGATCGCCAGGCATTCCGCTCCTCCGGCGTTCGGATCTGCCCGCCGGCATGGTCGTAGGTGCCCGAGTGCTGATCCCATATCCCGGCGATCTCCTGTTTCAGAGGCTCGCCCTGCGTAACGTTCAAAGACTGTTCATTCATGCGTTATCTCCGCCTTCGGTAATACTGTCATATGACAGGCAACCGTATGACCGGCACCTATCTCGCGAAAAGCTGGCTCCGTCGTCTCACAAACCGCCCTCGCCAGCGAGCAGCGTCCGCGGAAGCGGCACCCCTTCGCATCCCCGCTACCATTTTCCTGCTTCACCGACTGCTCCGCCTCTTCCGTCCGCGACAACAGCAGCCGGGTATAAGGATGCGCCGGCGACTCGAACACCGCACTGACAGGCCCCTGCTCCACGATCTTCCCCCGGTACATGACAGCCACACGGTCGCACATATGCCGGATCACCGCCAGATCATGCGAGATGAACAACATCGTCATCCCATACTCCCGCTTCAAATCCATGAGCAAATGCAGAATCTGCGCCTGCACGCTCACGTCCAATGACGCCGTCGGCTCGTCCGCCACGATGAACAGCGGATTGATCGCCAGCACCCGGGCGAGGACCGCCCGCTGGTTCTGGCCGCCGCTCATCTGGTGCGGGTAGCGGTTATAATGCTCAGGGCTCAGCCCGACCTTTTCGATCAGCCGTAATACTTCGCCCTTCACTTCATTCCGGGCCACCTTCTTCAGCCGGAAAGGCTCGGCGATGCTCTGCCCGATCGTCATCCGGGGGTCCAGCGACGAGTCCGGGTCCTGGAAGATCATCTGCATCGACGGCCGGACCCTGTTGAGCGCCCGGCCATTCAGCGAGCGCAGGTCGATGCCGTTGAACATGATCGTTCCGCCCGTGGGCTCGATCAGGCGGATGACGCACTGGCCAACCGTGGACTTGCCAGACCCGCTCTCCCCGACCAGGCCGAGCGTCTCGCCCTTAGCTATCGAGAACGACACATCGTCCACCGCGTCGAGGTAGCTTTTAAAGAAGATGCCGGATGAAAACCGCTTTTTCAGGTTCTTCACCTCAAGCATACAGGAAACACCTCACGCAACGCCCATCGCCGGTATCGATCATCTCAGGGTGCTCAGTCCGGCACCGTCCCGTTGCACGATTACAACGCGGATGGAACCGGCAACCCTCCGGCAGATGGATCAGTGAAGGGCTCATCCCCGGGATCGGCTTCAGGCCCCGGTCCGGTAATGACTGGAAAAAGCCCTGTACATAAGGATGCAACTGCCTCTCGAACATCGCCCCCCTCGGCGCAATCTCGACAAGCTCACCCGCATACATGACCGCGATCCGGTCGCAGACCTCCTCCGCCACGTCCAGATCGTGGGTGATGATCAGCATAGTCTTCTCGACAGTGACCTCTTTCAGCAGACGAACGATCTTCCGCTTGACAGTGACGTCCAGCCCCTTCGTGGGCTCATCCGCGATGATCATCACCGGCTCGCTGGCGATGCCCATCGCGATCACGGCTCTTTCTTTCATGCCGCCGCTGAACTGGTGCGGGTACTCCCCGGCCCGCCGCTCCGGCTCAGGAATCCTGACCCGGCCCAGCAACCCGACAACACGGTCCCACGCTGTCCGCTTCTTCAGGCCCTTGTGCAACACCAGCACCTCCGAGACCTGCGAGCCTACGGTCAGCACCGGGTTCAGCGAAGCGCCGGGATTTTGCAAGATCATCCCGATCTCCTTCCCCCGCAGCCTGCGCATTGACTCCCGGTCCAGCGAATACAATGCCTTACCCCGGAACACGATGTTCCCGGTGACCTTCGTCGTATCCTCCAGCAGGCGCATGATCGCGTGACCGAACACCGTTTTACCGCAGCCCGACTCGCCGATCAGGCCCAGCTTCTCGCCCTCCCGGATACTCAAATCCATTGTATCTATGGCTCTGACGATGCCATCATCCGTCGGGAACACGACCTTCAGGCTATAGACTTCTACCAGAGGCCTATTTTCCCCGGGCCTTTCGTCGGTAATCATGCTTGTGCCGCCGTTCGTATCGTTTGCCTCCTTTCGATATCGTTGAATAAGACGTAGTACAGGACGGCGCTCACGCCGTAGAGGGCACACGTCAGCAGAAAAGGCATCGTATTGTAGCCCCCGGCCATCAGCAGCCCGCCCGCGTAAGTCCCTAAGCCCACGAACGTGTAGCAGGCCATCCACGTCAGGCTGTTGACCACCGCGTGCTGCTCCTTCGTGGCGATCTCGAGCTTGAAGCTGTTCAGGATCGGGTTAGCCATGTTCATCAGCAGGTAGCGCATGACGAAACCGACCGTCGCGACGATAACGCTGGACGTAGCGACGAACAGCAGCAGGAAGGGTATCGAAAATGCCTGGACCAGCGAGGCCGTGCGGACCTTGCCCAGCCGTTCCGTGACTATCGGCACGGCAAAGTAGCCAAGCATCATGACTACCTGCGAAAGCGTGAAGATCGTCCCGATCTGGCCGGTGCCCGCCCCGAGCACCTCCGAGAAGTACACGTTGAAGTACGGCAGCGCCATCCCCCAGCCCGCGCCGTAGACGCAGTAGACCAGCAGCATGTTGCGGATGGCCCTCGACCGGAACACGGAGCCAAACACCTTCAGCTGCCCGGCGAAACCGTCCGGCCGGGCCCGGCGCTCCCGGATGAAGAGCAGCGGCACGAAGGCAAAGGCGACCGCAGCGAGTGAGGCGTACAGCGTCAGGCGGAAGGTCATTGTCTCCGCGGAGCCCGGCAGGACGTGCCCGAGCGCGTCCGGCAGGAAGCCGCCGATCATGTTCCCGCAGAGGACGGCCACTGTATAGATCACTGAGTAGACAGCGAACAGGTGCATCCGCTCGTATGGGGACGAGTTTTCCACCATGAACGTGGCCCCGACGACCATGTACAGGGACGACGAGACGCCGTACAGGATGCTGAACAGGACCAGCATGCTCTCCGAAGTGGTCGTGTACAGGAACGCCAGGGAGCACAGGAGTACAGCCGAGGACAGTAACAGGGTGTTCCTTCGCCCGAGCCGGTCGCAGATCAGGGCCGATGGTATCGCGAACAGCCCGACCGTCACCGAGGTCAGGGCCAGGATGAGCCCCAGGAAGTCCTCGCCGAAGCCTAGACGCAGGATGTAAAGGTTGAAGAGCACGCCGTAGATGCCTGCGTTGAGCGTCGTCAGGAATACGAAGAGCAGGTACAGGCGGGCGTTCGGGCTGAAGCTCTTCAGCTTCGTTTTGTAATTCACCACGCCAGTTGTGAGCTGATTCCTCAAGCTACGGGTAACTGTACCATCATTTGAATTCATTTTATACTCCAGGTTACCTGATCACCATTTTCATTCTGGGATCCAGCAGGTCTCTCAAGGAGTCGCCCAGGTAGTTGAATGCCAGCACGACGATCATGATCATCATGCCGGGAAAGATCATGATGTACGGGGCGGTGCGGATGAACATCTTGCCGTCATTCAGCATAAAGCCCCACTCGGGCGTGGGCGGCTGGACGCCGAAGCCGAGGAAACTCAGCCCTGCGGCGGCCAATATGACGTATCCTAACCCAGTCGTTGCCATCACCAGCAGGGGTGAAAGCGTGTTGGGGAGAACGTGGCGGAGGATCACGAACAGGTCCCCCATGCCCAGCCCGATAGAAGCCTTGATGAACTCCATGCCGCGCAAATCTATCACAGTGGCCCGGATCAGTCGCGCGTAAGGCGTCCAGTCCACGATGATCAGGGCTATCACCATGTTGATGAAGCCGGCGCCAAACAGGCCGGCAATCCCCAGAGCCAGGAGAGTACTAGGGAAAGCGAGAAAGCTGTCGACGATCCGCATGATCGCCTCGTCGATCAGCCCGCCGAAATAGCCGGATATCAGGCCGATCGCTGTGCCGACGGTCACGGAAGCGGAGACGACGATGATGCCCACGGAAAGCGAAATCCTTGCCCCGAAAATGATCCGGCTGAGGATGCATCGACCCATCTGGTCGGTACCGAGCGGGTATTCGGCGCAGGGACCGAACAGCCGATCGTCGAGTTTGCCATTCTCCGGATCGTGGGGAGCCACCTGGCCGGCGAAAATAGCGACTAGGATAATGAAAGCCAGCAGGCCGATGCTGACGGTGATGCCGTACTTTTTAATTGCTGGAGCCATAGCGGATCCTCGGGTTTACGAACATGTAGGAGATATCGACAATAAAGTTGATCAGCAGGTAGATCAGCGCCACGAAGATGATGCAGCCCTGGACCATCGGGTAGTCTTTTGCCAGCACTGAGCTGAGGAATAGGCTGCCGATCCCCGGCCAGCCAAAGATCGACTCGACGATGACAGAGCCGTTCAGCAGGTAACCGAAGTTCAGGCCGGCGACAGTTAGAACGGGCAGCAGCGAGTTCCTCAGCGCGTGCCGCAAGATGACGACC
>MVRA01000183.1 GCA_002067315.1 Methanocella sp. PtaU1.Bin125
GCTCCCGTCGGGCAGCACCACCTCGAGGCCGAGCACGTAGTCTCCGACCGTGCCGTACTTGACCGAGTGCATGCCGCTGCCGCCGTTGGCGATCAGCCCGCCGATGGAGCACATGTCGCTGCTGCCCGGGTCGGGCGGGAAGAAATAGCCGTGTTTCGCCAGTTCCGTGTTAAGGGCCTTATGGATGATCCCGGGCTCCACGACGACCTGCCGGTTCTCCAGGTCCAGCTCGATCAGCCGGCTCATGCCGGTCAGGTCCAACACGATGCCCCCTCTCACCGGCACCGCCCCGCCCGTGAGCCCGCTGGCGGAGCCCCGGGGCACGACCGGTATGCCCGTCTCAGCCGCGAGCCTGACGATGGCCGCCACTTCCCGGGCGTCGGCCGGCCGGGCCACGTAGTCCGCCTGCCCCCGGACGTATGACGCGTCGAAGGAATAGCAGTACAGCTCGCCCCGGTCACGGGAGACGCGGTCCGGGCCCACGATCTGCTGCAGGCGATCGAAAATACATTCCTGTGGCGAAGGCGGGTTACTCGTTCTACTGGCGAGCGTCGGGTGGTTCAGCAAGCGTCCAGGCTCCGGCGGTTATTCGGGCAATAGTTTATCATTAGTATTATATAAATTATTATATAAACATATGTACTGTATTCTGATTAAAAATCATATGTCCTCCGTCGGGCAATTTTTCCTGTAAAAGAAAAACCATATTTACAGTTAAATTTTACTTTTATTTGAAATTTAGTGGCCTTTTTTGCAATGTTTACCTAAAATACGATAAAGGCTTTATAGTCTGCTATCCAAGCCTTTAGTGTAGTAAGCACCGGAGTAACGCAGTGCCAAGTCGTGCAAAAGCATTGTGACGCGTCCGGCAGTAAATAGCCATCATCAACACAACCGACCACAAAAAATGGCATACCCGAACCGCATACCAGTATAAAGAAAAAAGGAGGGACACTAAGAAAACCGAAAAGACCGACCGACAATAGAGAATGCCCTAAAACGAGCGGAGGTGAAAGCTGAAGAAGCAATAGCTTCCGACTAAAAACGAACCCGCGGGAGGGCTTCGTGCCCTCCCCGACTACTTCTCAAATCCAAAAAATCAGTGTAAGGGCCGCCGTCGTTCCCGACGTTTCCGAAACGGTTTAGGCATCATACGCCCATACATTATCCATTTGAGGCAGAGGTGTCGCAGTTGAAGTGGGAGAAAATGTCAACGGGGACGGCAGAGCGACTCGCGTCGATCGTGCAGCCGTTCGCGTGCCAGAAACGGCCCATGTTCGGCCACGAGGTCTATTGGGTGAACGGTAACATGTTCACGGGCGTATTCCAGGACAGCATTTTTTTCCGTCTATCGCCCCGGGACCAGGCGGATTTTTTGGGGAAATATAAGGACGCGAAGCCGTTCGAGCCGATGGCCGGGCGGCCGATGAAGGACTATGTCGTCGTGCCGGAGCCGGTACTCGTAGATAACGGGCTGGTGAACGCGTGGATGGAAAGGTCGTACGCGTTCACGAAGTCGCTGCCTGAGAAGAAAGCGAAGGCAAAGAAGAAGTGAATTGCAGGATAATCACACGGTGCACGGAAAGCCACTAAACATGGCAACGGCCCCGCGCGCGCCCGCGCAGCCATGGGCGAACCGGCATCGAGAGCCCGGCCCGTTTCCATCGCGTCTCCGAAAAGATTGATATATGATAGCCTGCATAGCCATGGAGCGAACTGCATGAGATTTCTGACCTGGAACATCCGCTTCGGCGGCATCGGCGCCGACCGCTACGAGTTCGACCCGGCCGCTTCGCCGAAGAACGTCAGGGCCGTCGGCCGGAGCCTGCTCAACCAGGACGCGGACGTCATCGTGCTCACCGAGTACCGGGACGCCCCTCTGACGGGCGGGGCCATCAAGCTCATGCTGGAGGGGGCCGGGTACCAGTCGTACGTGTCGAACCAGGACCTGGACAAGAACGGCGTGCTGATCGCGTTCAGCGAGAGCGTGCGGGAACATTACGACATACTGCGCTCCCATCGTTTTGTCATCGACAAAGAGGCGCTGGACGAAATTTTCTATTATCGCTGGCTGGAGCTGAAGCTGGTCAGCATCACGGGAGGCGCCGACTTCGAGGTCCTCGGCATCCACATCCCGGACGTAAAACGCAGCGAGGACCGGGCGGTGACGGAGAAATCCATGGGCTACAAGAAGCTCTTCTGGCAGGCGCTGCTCCGGTACGCGAAAGACACGACGGACAAAGGCGAGAACGCCGTGATACTGGGCGACTTCAACACCGGGCTGGACAGCGTCGACAAGTCCCCGGGCGGCGGGTCCTTCTACCTGAGCGAGTGCATGCAGGCGCTCAAGGACCTCGCGGACCGGGACGGCCGGCCGTGGGTCGACGCATGGCGAAAGTTCCATCGCAAGGCCAGCCACGTGGACTACACCTGGTACTCGCCCGGCGGCGAGGGGTTCCGGCTGGACTATGTGTTCGCGTCCCCGGCGCTGGGCGAAAGCGTGAAAGGGGCCCGGTGCCAGGATATGGAGCGGCAGAAGGGCCAGTCGGACCACGCGATGCTCATCGCCGACATCGATATATAGCCGCCGATCAGCTGCGCCCGGGCAGCTCGTTCCTGAAGGTGATCCTGAACGTCGTGCCTTTGCCCTCCAGGAGCTCGATCTCGCCGTTCAGCTGCCCGACCAGGGTGACCACCAGCTGCAGGCCGAGGGTGGCCGCGTTGCGGAAGTCCATGCCCGGGGGCAGGCCGGCGCCGTCGTCGCCGACGACCAGCGTGTACAGGCCGTTGTCCACTTTTAGGGAAACCCGCAGCTCGCGGCCGGCGCCGTCTTTAAACGCGTATTTCAGGCTGTTAGTGATCAGCTCGTTGATGATCAGCCCGCAGGGGATGGCCGCGTCGATGTCCAGCAGCACATCCTCGATGTCCTGCGTGATCCTGATCTCCCGGGCGGTGACGTACGACCGGGACAGCGAGCCGATCAGGCTGTCGATGTAGTCCTTGAAGCCGATGTGGGCGAAGTCCCGGGACATGTAGAGCTTCTCGTGGATCAGCGCCATCGACTTGATGCGGTTCTGG
>MVRA01000184.1 GCA_002067315.1 Methanocella sp. PtaU1.Bin125
GCCTATACAAGGCTACGACGAATGCTTCGCCAGGGCTCAGCGCAGCGCCACAAACTCGCGACGAGCGCAACGAATCGCGACGGGCGCTACGTTTCTCAAAAATGGTTAAATAGCCGGTTATCCTTTAACAGTCGTCGCGCCCGTCGCGATTCGTCGCGCCCGTCGCGGGAATGAGTACGACAGGCCCCCGAAACAAAGCCCATTATCATCGAACCGACCGATCCGAAAAACACAGAGGAACCAATAAAACTCTGTGTCGTCCCCTGTGTCCCCTGTGCCCTCTGTAGTGAACGTCTCTGTACCCTCGTGAAACCTCCGAGTCTCCTAAGCGATGTAGAACGGAGCGGGCGTGAAGCACAGGATGGCCAGTACCAGCGTCAGCCCGGCGAGGGCGATGCGTTGCCAGCCGATGGGTTCCTTGTCGTCGGTGGGCTTGGGGTGGGCGGCCATGCTCATGAACGACGTAAGCAGGCCCCAGAGTATCCATATCTCGCCGTCCTGCTTCAGGCCGAACGTGACGAACAGTCCCAGCGCCATGATGCCCATGGGCATGAGCCTGGAGATCTTGTCGGCCAGCGGCCCGAGGACGGCGCGGGCGACGTGGCCGCCGTCGAGCTGCCCGACCGGGATCAGGTTCAGCACGGTCACCAGCATGCCCACCCAGCCGGCGAAGGCGATGGGGTGAATGGCGGTCAGGGTCTCGCCGGGGTGCAGGACGTATCCCAGGAGATCGAACAGCAACGGCGTGTTGATCATCATCTGGAAGCCGCCTTCGGCCGGAATGACGGGGGAGGGGGCGGGCAGCATCAGCCCGACGACTGTGACAGCGACGGCGACCACGAGTCCGACCAGCGGGCCGGAGATGCCCACGTCGAACAGCGCTTTCCGGGTCGGTATGGGCCCTTTCTGCCGGATGATGGCGCCCATGGTGCCGATGGGCGACAACGGGAACGGGATGAAGTAGGGCAGCGTCGCGTCGACGCCGTTGCGCCGGGAGACGATGTAGTGGCCGATCTCATGGGAGCCCAGTACCAGCATGATGGCGACGGCAAACGGGAGTCCCTTATACAGGTCCAGGGGCGCGGCAAACGGGTCCACGCCCTCCATCATGGCTCCGGTGAGCATCGTGGTGAGGAAAGTGGCTACGGCCAGCACGACGTTGATCCAGACCCGGTCCTTCTTCGCCGGGCCGATGACGACCACGAACTCGCCCAGGCGGTGCTCGATCTGCACGGCTTTTCCCTTACGGGAGAAGTAAGGGTATAGCTCCCCATGGAAGACGCTGGCCTCGACCAGCGGCTCGCCGAAGAGTACGGAAAAATCGCCCTCTTCCCGGGTCTCGTATACCCGGAAGACTTTGTTGATCGCTTCGAGATCGGCCCGGTCCAGCATCGTCAGCGTACCTCGATCTCGCCGGCTGTCCCGTCGACGGTGACGGTCTGGCCGTCCGCGATCGTCTCGACCGGGTTCTTTTCCAGGCGGTCCACCATCGGGATGCCGGATATGATCGCCCCGACCGCCACGATGGGCTCGGCCCGGAGGTTGATCATGGCCGCGGGCGCGACGCCGTTCTTCTTCAGCTGGTAGATGAGGTACGAGCCGACCGTGGAGCCCTTGCCGCCCGGGAAGACGAGGACGGCTCCTTTGACCGATTTGCCGAACAGCGCATGCCCCTTCTCGATGACGACGCCGGTCGTCGGGTCGACCCCGCCCAGGAAGGATATCGCGTCTTTTGACACCAGCGCCGGGCCGGTCGCCTGTCCCTTCGATACCGTGTGACCTTTGACCTTCATCTCAATCGCCCCTGCATGCGGTCTCGATACATTCCTCAGTCGAGGCCAGGACGGCGTCCACGCCGCACATGGACGGCGTGTACTTCAGCGCCTTCCCGGAGTTCACCATCATGCGCTTGAAGCGGTTGGCCGCCGGGGATACGACCATGCACGTGTCGTAGTACACCCTGACGCCGCTCCTGCGTAGCGCCGCGATCAGCTCCGGGTTGCGCTCCCCCAGCGTGCGGCCGGTGCATACCCAGGTCTCCTTTTTCACATGACGGCCGCGCAGCAGGCGCACGATCTCTTCCAGCTCTTCTTTCGAGGCGTGGGGGCAGCCCAGCGCGATGATGTCGGGGCTGGCTTGCTGGTGTGCCAGCGCCTTGACTGCCCGGACGTCGACCTCGATCTTCTCCCGGGGCAGGAAGAATCGCGTCGGCGTCTGCCAGTCGTCCTCGCTCTCGAGGTACTGGGCCTCTTTCTCCTGCTTATCGGGCGGCAGGATGTACTGCTCCGGCGTCACGTGGAGCACGTGGAACAGCGCGACTGCGCCCGACGCCGCCAGCGCCGCCCCGAGGTGCTTCAGCTCGTCTTCCGTCGGGGTAGTCTTGAGCGAGAATATAGGGATACCATCGCCGATCTCTTTGCCGGCGACATAGCCGAGCGCCCCGTACTCGGAGCCGTGCAGCGGCTCCTTCACTTTCACGGTCACGGTCGGGTAGCGGTTCTCGGTAATATGTAAGCCGTAGTAGGGCGTTTTGCCCAGCAGCGCCGCCGCGAGGGCCGACGGGCCGCCTTCGCGGTTGGTCCGGGCGCCCAGCACCGAGTTCGCGAAGCAGACGGCCGACGACTCCGACCAGGCCAGGTGGTCGCCGAACCGGGGCCTTTCGAGGTAATACGGGGTGCAGGTACATTCCGGCCGGATGCCCAGCTTCTCGTATGCTTTTAGAAGCCGCTCCTGCTTTTCCGCAAATGACGCGCCGATGCCCATCTCCGCGAAGGCCAGCCGGTCCATGCCCGCCGGGTTCAGCACGGCGGGAATCTTCACTTTGCCGTCCAGGTCCTCTACCCATTGCAGGCCGGCGTCGCCCATGGTCTTATAGGAGACGCCCGCGATCTGGGCGCTCTTGACAGGGATAAGCTTCTGCGCGTCGTAGATGTCGCCGAGCGCCACGAGTATCTCCATCATCTTCTGGAGGGTGGGCCCCTGCCCGCCGTTATAGATCGACTCTTCCTCTCTGGTCAAATGCATGATAATCACTGCCGGGGACGTCCCCGAAAGGCGTTCGCCCGACGAAATGCTTGCTCTCAGTCGCGCCACCGACGTAATAAACTTTTTGTTCGGATGACGGGGCCCATGTGTTGGTAATGAGCCGCGGCATCCCCGGCATCGGGCAGCGCGCTCCTGCGACGGGGAGCGGTTACAAAAAATATATTGCAGTTTACTTTTAAAAACTTGTACTATAGACAGTGAGGCAATTATCATGAAGATCATCGCGATTTCTGCAAGCCCGAAGGGGAAAGCCAGCAACACCCTGAAGCTGCTGGAGGCCGCAGCTGACGGGGCGAAAGAAGCAGGCGCAGACGTCGAGATCGTCGACGTCACGAAGCTGAAGGTCAATTTTTGCAGGGGCGATTCCTCCTGCTACCGGACCGGCAGCTGCTTCCAGGACGACGACTACGCGGACCTGAAAGAAAAGATCGTGGCCGCCGACGGCATCGTCCTCAGCGCCCCGAACTACATCGACAACGTGCCGGCGCAGCTCAAAGTCGTCCTCGATCGCAGCGCCAACTTCATCCACGAGCAGCTGCTCGACGGCAAGTACGGCTTTACTATCGTTACGTCAGGCTCGCCCAACTACGAGATGGTCCTGGACATGATGGACAACTTCATCGCGAAGTCCGGCGGGCTGCGCACCGGCCGGCTGGGGCTGGCGATGGCCCACGGCCCTGACGCGGCCGTTGCCGCCGGGAAGAAAGCGCGGGAGATGGGGAAGGACCTCGCGCAAGCGATCAAGGAAAAGAGAGCGTATCCGGAGCAGGTCTCAGAGCACAAAAAGTGGAAGGACCAGTTCGCCGTCACGGTGAAGTTCAACAAAGAGAACTGGAAGCACAACTACGATCTCTGGGTGAGCAAGGGCTGGATAAAGGTGTGATTGTTCGGGCAGACAGGTGATCAGAGCGCCCGGTCTGCTGTTACGCGTGCGTGCGAGGCGCCGCCCGCCGCCGGAGCGGGCTTCATGGATGGCGGGAGCGACATGCCAGCCGGCTGGCATTCTACCGTCCGCCCGGGCACCTATTAGGTGGATACCATACTCATTTACGGCCACTGTGCTGCCCGGATTTACCCCTTCCCGGGAGACAGCGATGGAAGGCTTTATATAGAACCACAATCTCATAAAAGCTGCGATCATTTTCACACAGGAGGATTAACATGGCAGAACAAGCTGGACAACAATATATCATGCGCGAGGGGGGCCAGATCACCCGCGGGCGTGAGGCTCAGACTTACAATATCATGGCAGCCATGGCCGTGGCCGGCTCGGTGGCGACGACGCTCGGGCCGAGGGGCATGGACAAGATGATGGTAGACTCGACGGGTGACATCGTCGTCTCCAACGACGGGGCTACCATACTCCGGAAGATGGACATCCAGCACCCGGCGGCCAAGATGATTGTCGAGGTGGCCAAGGCGCAGGACCAGGAAGCGGGCGACGGCACCACCACGGCCGTCCTGCTGGCTGGCGAGCTGTTGCGGCAGGCCGGGCTGCTCACAGAGCGCAGGCTGCACGAGGCCTCGATCATCAAGGGCTACCAGATGGCGGCGGAGAGGGCGCTGGAAATCGTCAAGGAGATGGCGATCGACGTATCGGCTAAGGACAAGGCCATGCTCAAGAAGATCGCGGGCACCGCGATGACCGGCAAGGACACGGAGAACGCGAAGGACTTTTTAAGCGACATGGTCGTCAGGTGCATGGACGCGACCATGGAGAAAGACGCGAACGGCAAGTACTACGTCGAGAAGAAGAACCTCGTCATGGAAAAGAAGACCGGCGGCCGGGTCGAAGACTCCCGCATCATCGAGGGCGTCCTCATCGATAAGGGTCGGGTCAACTTCCAGATGCCGGCGGAGCTGAAGAACGTCAAGGTGCTGGCCATGGACGTCGGCATCGAGGCGAAGGACACACAGTTCGACGCCGAGTTCAAGATCCGCAAGCCCGGACAGTTCCAGCAGTTCGCGGCCATGGAGGACGAACAGATCAAGGCCCAGGTAGACAAGATCGCGGCTATGGGCGTCAAGGCAGTCTTCACGACCAAGGCTATCGACGACCTGGCACAGCACTACATGGCTAAGTACGGCATCATCGGGGTTCGCCGGCTCAAGAAATCCGACGTGGACCGCGTCGCCAAGGCCACGGGCGGCAGCATCGTGACCAGCCTGGACGCC
>MVRA01000185.1 GCA_002067315.1 Methanocella sp. PtaU1.Bin125
CGGCGTTTATTACGAAAATAAGCGGCCGGAGATAGTATCTTACAGTCTTCGGTCATACCATAAATAATTAGTGGCGCTGGTAAACCTGATACACCTGTGTACCGCTCGCAATATTAAATGTTAATAGAAAACGTGCCACGTTTTATTATAATATATTACGACATTAATATCAGGTATAGCGGGTGACGGCAGGGGTATCTTATACTTTCGATGAGCGGAGGCGCCGCTTGTGAAGCGGATGGCCTGGTTATTACTCGTAGCAGCCGGGGCCATCATCGCTCTGCCGCTGGGCTGGCTGAGCTTTGCGATGATTCTTTTTGCCCCGGGTTTCGCCGCACTTTCCATCGCGAAAAAAGAGCTGACAGTCTCAGAGCTGGCCGGCCTGTCGGCGACCCTGTCCGTATTGCTCTTGCCGCTTGCCGTTTTGCTGTCCTCGCCGATATCCGTTTTTTACGCCGGGCTGCTGCTCGGGGTACTGACGGCAGCTACAGGCATTTATCATCTAGCGAGAGATACGCGCCTGCGTATCGACTTTCGCGACTGGCCGGTCCTTGCGCTTGCTGTGCCTGTCTTAATGATCGTACTGCTGGTGACGATGAAGACCTTCATTCTGGATGATAATGGTCTCACCCTCGCGACCACGCATGCTTCGGACCTGAACCTTCACCTGTCCATTGCGCAGCGCTTTATCGTTTCGCCCGCCCTGCCGCCGGAGGACCCGTATCTGCCCGGGTATCCCATCGTGTATAACTGGTTTATGCATGTGGCCATGGGGGGCATCACGTTGCTGTCCGGCGTGAGGCTGTTCGATTCATTTAAAGTCCTCGTCGCCCTCGTATCCTCTTTGATCTTCATCGACGCCTGCCTGCTCGCACGGATAGCCTTCGGCGACTTCAAGGCCTCCGTCGTCGCGGGCGTCATCTACGTCGCGAGTTCCGGTCTTTCCTGGCTTTACATGCTATATACGTGGCTTCAGGGCCGGGAAATCGACCTGTTTCGTGCCGTCATCTACGAGTGGAAGGGCATCATGGTGCTCAAATACGATTCCCCGTCGCTGTACTTCTTCCTGCCGCAGACGCAGACGTTCGGGCTGCTGGCCATGATCAGCGGCATCCTGCTCTACATCCTGTCGGTCAGGGAACGCTCCGCCGCCCTGGCCGTTATCACCGGCGCAGTGCTGGGATCGATGGTCCTCTACCACACGATCACCGCGTTTCCGGCGCTCGTCGCTCTCGGCCTGACGTTCCTGTACCTTATCTATCATGAGCGGCGGCGACTTTTCAGGCCCGAAGGTTACGGGCTGATCGCCATCGCCGCGGTGCCGCTGGTCCTCGCGGGTGTCGCCGCGATGTACCAGTGGGCTATCCTGTCCGCCAGCGCAGGCCAGCAGGTAGTCCCGGGGTACCAGGGCGACGTCCCGCAGACGATCGTCATGGCGCTCGGGCCGCTCGTCCCGTTCGCGCTGTACGGGATGTACCGGATGAAGGATAAACTGGCTGCAGTGCCGTTGCTCATCTTTGCCGCCGTCAACTTTCTCTTCCTCAACATACTGCAGATGCCGGCGACCTGGAACACGTATCGCTTCCTGGTATTTCTCGGCCTTCCGGTCTCGCTCTTCGCCGGGCTCGTGCTCTCGGGGTGGCTTTTTTCAGGCAAACGCTGGAAGGCCGTTATCGTCGTGCTCGTCATCCTGGCCATGGTGCCGTCGACCGCGGCGATCGTCCTTTTTTATAGCGACTCGTCGTATGTCCATGCGACGCCGGCCGACGTGAAAGCGCTGGCATGGGTCAGGGACAATACGCCCGCGGACGCCATCTTTTTCGAGGAGCCCACGCACTTCGTCCGGCTGCCCGTGCTGACCGGCCGGGACGTGGCCTATGCCGGGAACGTATATACCTGGCAGTACCATAACGTCGACCGGCAGCCAGAAATGGAGGCCATCCTGCATACTACGGACCGGGAACAGCTGTACGCCGAACTGGTCAAAAACCGGGTGGATTACGTCTTTGTCGGTTCCAGGGAGGCGGGCTATCCGTTTGCCGTCGTTCTCAATGGCATGGATAAAGTGCGGCCGGTCTATGACCGGGACGGCGTCAGGATTTATCAGGTGTCGCATGCATAAAAATTTATCATGTAGGGCATGCATAACAGGATGCGATGGAGATTACGCCGTTCCAATGGCTCGCCTTTCTGGCCGGAGTCTTTTACCTGTTGATTGTGCCGGGCGCCAACATCGTGCGGACGATGGACTGGGCCCGGAAGAAGCGCTATAACGTCGTGGAGCTGCTCGTCGTCTCGTTCGGCATCAGCCTGGCGATCCTGGTGCTGGTCACCCTCGCGCTGGCGCTCCCCGTCAGCGTCGGAGTAAATTTTTATACGTTGATGATCCTTGAAACGCTGGTCATCGTCGTCACCACGAAGGAAGTCGTGGCCTTCGCCATGGGTTTCCTCAGAAAAGCGCGACCGGGAGCCTGATTGTCACTCATAGACCTTCTGAAAAAACAGGGATATCACATTATCGGCACTCATGGAGCCATCAAGCCCTGCCTCTGGCTCAACCGCTCGATTAAAGCAAGCGGCTCCTGCTACAAGGCGTCCTTTTACGGCATCAGTTCCCACCGGTGCGTGCAGATGACGCCCTGCATCGCCTGCAACCAGCGGTGCTTGCACTGCTGGCGTCCGGTCGAAGAGCCTTTTTCCATCGAGTCCTGGGACCGGCCGGAGCTGATCGTAGAGCAGTCGCTGGCCGAGCAGAAGCGGTTCGTGTCGGGCTACGGGGGCACCGGGGCCACGGACCGGCAGGCGTGGAAGGAGGCACTGATGCCGAAGCACGCGGCCATCTCGCTGGTCGGCGAGCCCACGCTGTACCCCTACCTCGACGAGCTGATCGCACAATACCGGGACCGCGACATGTCGACGTTCGTCGTCACCAACGGCACCCGCCCCGGCGTCGTCGCGCGTATCAGCCCGAGCCAGCTTTATATGTCGCTGGACGCGCCGGACCACGAGACTTACCTGAAAGCGTGCAATCCTGTCAGCGACCTGTGGGACCGGGTCAACGAATCGCTGGAAGTGCTGCGCTCCCGGCCGGGACAGCGGAGCGCGCTGCGGCTGACGCTCGTGAAAGGGCTGAACATGATCGACCCCGAAGGTTACGCCCGGCTGGTGAAGAAGGCACAGCCGGACTACGTGGAGGTCAAAGCGTACATGCACCTGGGCTACAGCCGTTACCGGCTGCCCCGGGAGGCGATGCCATCGCACGCGGAGGTCCTCGCTTTCGCCCGCAAGGTGGCCGACGCCGCGGGATACCGGCCGGCCATGGACGTGGAGCTCAGCCGGGTGGCGCTGCTCAGCAAGGACGGCAGCGCCCGCCCGATCGGCTAGATTACCCCGCAGCAGCCCGTCTACTCAGGCGGACGTGTGGACGGACAGGTATGACAAGGGCGTCGCAGCCACTACTTTCTTGTCACTGAAGCCTTTTCTGTCGCGCCAACGCTTTATTAGTTTTAAATAAATGCCCCTTTTTCATAAAATCGTAGGGGATGATTGATGATGAGAATCTGGAATTTTGTCATATGTCTGATCGTGATAGCGCTGCTGGCTGGCGCGCTGACCGGGACGGCGCTCGCCCAGGCAGGGAATAAAGTTACTGCTACGCCGAAGGCCAGTCCCGTGCCAGCCATGAAGAACGGCATGGCGCAGGGTATCATGCTTCCGCAGGGCAAGACCCTTGGTCCCGGGGGCCAGATCATGGATATCAATAAGACACCGACCGTGGTCCCTGGAAGGGCTTATAATAGCACGGACCCGAAAGCGCCGGGCGGTCCCCAGGGGATCATGCTTCCGCCCGGAATGACCTTAGGGCCGTACGGCAAGGTGATGCCGGCGAACCAGACGCCGACCGTGACGCCGAGGCCGGGGGCCAGCTACATGGCGCCTGACGTGCCCGGCGGCCCGGGAATCACCCTTCCAGCTGGCAAGACGCTCGGCCCGTACGGGCAGGTCATATCCATCAGCCCGGCTCCGACCGTGGCGCCGACGCCCACGATGACGGCTTCGCCAACGGCCCGACAGGCTCCTGCGACCGGTATGGCCGGAAAGCCGGCGGCGACGAAAGCGCCATCGCCGGGTCCCATGAAGGTAAAAAAGACCCTTGAGGACGTGAGGGGCTAACCCGGGACCCTGGCAACGCTTTCCAGGTTCCGGGGAGCATAGCCGTGGGGCCGGGCCAGAGACCCGTCCGGGCCTTCTTTTTTACGCAGATTTCATAATCCATGAGGGTGATCTGAGCATATGCGCGGCATGAAAGAGATTTGCGATCACATCCGGATACGGTTTGACGAGATGGACCGGGCCCGGGAGCAGTCGCTGGGCATCGCGAGGCGGATCATCCGTAACTCCGGGGACGCGATCAAGGCCATCCATCGCGGCGAATGGGACCAGGCCGACGCGCTGGTCGCGGAGACCGGTGACATGATCCGGCAGGTGAACGAGCTGCTCAGCGACCTGCCCGACATCTACTACTCCGGATACGTTGGCAACGCGCAGACCGAGTACGCCGAAGTCTGCATACTCCGCGCCGTCCTGCGGGAGACCGATATCCCGACCCCTCACGAGCTGCGCATCGACAACGCCGCCTACCTCAACGGCGTCGGCGACGCGATCGGCGAGCTGCGCCGCCACGTCCTTGACCTGATCCGCAAGGGCCGGCCGGAAGACGGCGAAAAGTACCTCGACGCCATGGACGAGTTCTACACCGAGCTGATGTCCTTCGACTACCCGGACGCCATCACCCACGGCCTGCGCAAAAAGACCGACGTGGCCCGTTCGCTCATCGAGCGCACCCGCGGCGACCTGACGAACGCGCTGCAGGTGAAAGACCTGAAAAGCGCGATGGCGGAGTTCGAGCAGAAAATGGGGTAGCGATTATTTTTATGAAAAAGCTGATAAAAATCAGGCCTTGTCAATGCAATTCGACTACTGTCACGCTCGCCAGGAGCGCCAGGAGGCTATGAGCGCCAAGATTTTTAATTATTATTGACTCTTCTGCATTGTTTAGATTGAAGGGCTGTTACCGGATATCTCTGATCGACTGTGATAGGATAGCATCTTAATCATTCTTCGAGAAACGTTGCGATCGTCGCCTTTCGTCGCGCTCGTCGCGGGAATCAGTACTGCGCCTGGCCATGGCAGAGCATTCGTCGCAGCCTCGATAGGCAATTCGACGGACGGTATACCCGCGACGATGCGACGAAACGCGACGATCGCGACGACTGTTAAAGGATAACAGATTCTTATATCATTCTTCGAGAAACGTTGCGATCGTCGCGTTTCGTCGCGGTCGTCGCGAGAATTAGTACGACAGGCCCCCGAAACGAAGCCCATTTTCATTGTATCGACCGATCCGAAAAACGCAGAGGAACCTTATTAGAAATGGTAGGCTTCATTAATAAAATCCTTGGCGCCTCTGGCTACCTGGCGCCGAAGCGACCTGAGGGTTGAACGCGTTAATTGGCGAGCGTGACAGGAGTCACATAGCCTGAGATACTGTAGTCACAAAATGCCAATTAAATGCTACCGGATGCTTTTATTTTTTCTCTTTCATCCTGATGTACAGCATGGAACCCCAGAAGACCCATCCGATAAGAGTCCACGCATAGAGGGCCAGCGACGCGAGCACGACCAGTATGCCGGCGACGCCTTCGGGGGTGGCGAGTCCGGATAAGAAGCTGTCCGGGGGCACGGGGGCGCCGTACTTGACGATGATGTCGGGCGTCGGGGTCGGCGGGGGGCCGTACTTGCCCATCGGAAAATACAAGACCATGCCGGCGATGAAGACGACGAAGCCTTCGGCGAGGGCGACCGGGATGGCCACCACGGTGACGATGAACTGGCTGATGATGCCCAAAAGGATATGCTTCTGGCCGGCAGCCTTAATCCGGTCGATCATCGACATGTAACGATCTCCTGAATAACACTATCGGCATATTCGTATTTATATGATGTTGTCGGGGCGCCGGCGGGCCTCTTCCAGCGCTCTCAAGTGACACAGCACGGGCTTGCCCGCTTCGATGTCCCAGAGGTGCAGGCTGTTGCCCTGGCAGAACGGCCACCACTGACAGGCCGCGCATTCCCCGGCCTTTTTCCAGCTTAGGTCCCGCATGCGCCGGTACTCATGCTCCCACACGTCCCGGAACCGGTCGACGCGGACGTTGCCCTGTATGTAGTCGCGGGGCAGGTTGGGGCAGGCGGCGATACTGCCGTCGGCCAGGATGCTGCCGATGTTGATGCCGGCCGGGCAATAGTAGAGGCCGGTACGGACGATGCCCTCGTAGTCCGGGCCCAGGAACCCTTCCTCTTCGAAGGTGACTGACAGCCCTTTCTGGCCGCGTTTCGCGACGATGAAGTCCAGCAATTGCTTGAGCTGCTCCGGCTTTAGCATGAACCGGGGGTCTTCCCGGGCCCGCCCGATCGGGTTCACGGTCAGCAGCCGCCACTCGTCGACGCCGTTACGCTTGAACCGGTCGTAAAGCTGATCGAGCTCATGCAGGTTATAGTCGCTAACGCATGTCGTCGCCTGGACTACCCGGAGCCTGCCGGAGGCCTTGAATGTCTCCAGCGCGCGGACCGACCGGTCGAACGAGCCCTTGAAGCGGCGGATATGGTCGTGCGTCTCCCGCAGGCCGTCGACGCTGACCGTGACCGTCCGCATCCCGGCGGCCGCGCACTTTTCCGCGATCTCCTCGTTGACCAGCATGCCGTTCGTGACCATGCCCCAGCCGAACCCGAGGCCGGATGCGTAGCCCATTACGTCGAATAAGTCTTTCCGCATCAGCGGCTCGCCGCCGGTGACCGCGACCATGATCGTCTTCGCGTCATAGTCTTCGGCGATCGACTTAAAAACGTCCTTGATCTCCTCCGTCGTCAGCTCGCCGGCCGCTGCAGGGCCGCAGTCGCTGCCACAGTGACGGCAGTGGAGGTTACATATGTGAGTGGTCTCCCAGAACAGGTACTGCAGCCGGTGCTCACGGCGGAACTTTTCCAGTCGCTCACTCCACCATTTCAGCTGGCCGAGGCGGATGGCCCGCGCGGCCGATGAGAATACCATCGATGGCATATAGTCATAGAAACTTAAATATTTGCTATTACTACTGGCCAATCACCTCAAAAAAGTCCTCTGTCGAGTGATCTCCAATGCTAAACTATCTAACGTGACGGAACGCCAGGGGCAGTTAAAGGCTACAGAAAATTCGGTAGGCGACTAATGAATATTTAATGTCAAGGCTGATAAAAATTAAATCCTGTTAATGCAATGCGACTCCTGTCACGCTCGCCAAGAGCGCCAAGGTGCCAGGAGCGCCAAGACTTTACAAATATTAGGATATGCCACATTATATCAATCCTTGGCGCTCCTGGCTACCTGGCGTCGACGCGACCGGAGGGTCGAACGCTTGTTTATTGGCGGGCGTGACAGGAGTCGCATAGCCTGTATAAGTCCATATTTTCATTAAATTCTACATGAAAACGCGCGTTTTAGTATGCTAGTACCCTGGGGCATTTAACCATTTCTTGCATTTCTTCCGCAGTCCCCTTGTGCCGTGTGTGCATGACGCATGCCGGAACGGTGATATATCGGAGGCGGCTTATTATGCCGTTTACAGGTGTGGCCAGTGAGCGGGAACATCTTCTCCAGGTATGACCGGCAGGTGTGGATACTGGTAGGCGGCTCCCTGATCAACAGCTTCGGCTTCTCGCTCGCGTACCCTTTCATTTCACTCTACCTGTTCATGTACCGGGGCATACCGATGACCGATGTGGGCATGGCGCTGCTCATCGCGTCGGTGGTCGGCCTGGGCGGCCAGTTCATCGCGGGGGAAATCTGCGACCGGTTCGGCCGTAAGGTGGTCATGAACCTGGGGCTGACGCTGAATACCGTGGCCTTCGGGCTGCTGACAGCCGCGATCCTGACGGCGCAGGGCTACTGGGTCTTCGTGCTCCTGATGTGCTTCCGGGAGGTCTCCAGCGGCCTGTACCGGAACATCCCCAACGTGATGATAGCCGACGTGGTCGGCCCCGGCGACCGGAACGGGGCGTTCAGCCTGCTGCGTATCGGCGCCAACCTCGGCTTCGCGCTGGGCCCCATCCTCGGCGGCGTGCTGGCCGTCTACTCCTACGCGGCCATGTTCGGCGTCACCATGGTGTGCAGCTTCGTCTATCTCCTGATCTCACTGTTACTGCTGCGCGACACGAAGCCGGAGCGCTGCGGCTCCTCGCGGCTGGAGACGAACGGCCAGATATGGCGGGACCACCCGTTCATCCTGTACTGCCTGGTCACGGCTTTACTCAGCCTGGTCTACTCGCAGATGCTGACCACGTTCAGCACGTACTCGGGCAGCTACGGCCATATCGACGAATCTTTAATCGGGATCCTGTTCTCGCTAAACGGCTTCATGGTGGTCTTCCTCCAGTACCCCATCGCCGTGTTCCTGGAACGGTTCAAGCTGACCACGGCCCTGGCCGCCGGCACGCTATTGTACGCGGCGGGCTTCGGCATGGTCGGCTTCTGCACCGGCTTCTGGCCGCTCTTCGTCGCCATGTTCGTCATCTCCGTCGGCGAGCTGGTCACCTCCCCGCCGTCGATGAACATCGTGGCCCGCATGGCCAGCCCCGGGCGCCGGGGCCGCTACATGAGCTTCTCCGGCGTCATCGGCAACACCGGCTTCGCGGTCGGGCCGTTCATCGGGGGCTTCCTGATGGACGCCTTCGCGGCCCGGATCGAGATGATGTGGCTGTCCCTCGGCGCGCTGGGGCTGGTGTGCGTGTTCGGGTTCCTGCTGCTCCGGTCCCGGGTCAGCGCGGAGATCGATAAGTCCGAGGGCGTGGCCCGGGTCTACCCGCGGCTGCACCGGTAGAGGCCATAATGTCAGTAAAGTTTATGCGCCGCCAGCGCCAATGTCTGTCGGCTTAACGAATCGTTAATATCCTTAGAGACGATACACACACAGAGAGGTATACTACATGCCAGAGTTCCCATGCGACAAACCAGTGCTGGTGACCTGCGGGCTGCCCTATGCGAACGGCCCCGCGCACATCGGTCACCTCAGGACGTACATTCCGGCCGACATGTTCGTGAGGACTCTGCGGAAGATGCGGCAGGACACCGTGTTCGTCTGCGGCTCGGACACCCACGGGACGCCGATCATCGTCAACGCCGAGGAGCACAAGATGCCCCCGGCCGAGTTCATCAAGAAGTACCACTTACTGTTCGCGGACGTGTTCAAAAAATTCCAGATCGACTTCAATCGCTATGGCAGCACTGATGATCCGACCAACCATGAGCGCACCCGCTCGATAGTAATGGACCTGCAGAAGAACGGCTACGTTTATCCGAAAACGATCCCGGTCGCGTACTGCAAAACCTGCGCGAGAGGGCTGCCCGACCGCTACGTGGAGGGCGTCTGCCCCTACTGCGGCCAGAACGCCCGGGGCGACGAGTGCGACATCGGCTGCCAGCGGCACCTGGAGCCGGGGGAGATCCTGGACCCGCGGTGCAAGGTGTGCGGCACGAAGGCCGAGATCAGGCAGCAGGAGCATTTCTTCTTCAAGCTTTCGAGCTTCGGGGATTTCCTGCAGCAGTACCTGGACACGTTACATGCGACGCCCAACGCGGTCAACTACGCGATGGAGTGGGCCAAAGAGCTGAAAGACTGGTGCATCACCCGGAACCTCGAGTGGGGGGTCCGGTACCCCGGGCACGAGGACCTGGTGGTCTACGTCTGGGTCGACGCGCCGATCGGCTACATCGCCTTTACGGAGGAGTACATGAGCTCCGTCGGCCGGGACTGGCAGTCGATCTGGAAGGGCGACAGCCGGATCATCCACTTCATCGGCGGCGACATCATCTACCACCACTGCATCTTCTGGCCGGCCATGCTCAAGGGAGCGGGCTACACCCTGCCGTGGGGCGTGGTCGCTTCCGGCATGATCAAGGTGAACGATAAGAAGTTTTCCAAGAGCAGGGGCTACATCGTCTGGGTCGAGGACGACTACCTGGCCCACGGGTTCCATCCCGACCTGCTGCGGTATTACATCCTCAGCTACACGTCCCACACCAAGGACATCAACTTCTCCTGGAAGGAGTTCCAGACGAAGATCAACAAGGAGCTGGTCGGCAGCTTCGGCAACTTCGTGAACCGGATACTGACCTTCATCGATTCTAAAGGGATCGACGTCCACGGCACCGTCGACCCGGAGGTCTCGGCCGCCATCAAGGTCGCCGCGGACACGATGACGACGGAGATCGCCAACTACGAGTTCAAAAAGATCAGCGACGCGATCATAACATTATCGGACTTCGGCAACACCTACTTCCAGGGCCACGAGCCATGGAAGCTCATCAAGGAAGACCCGGCCGCCTGCCGGCAGGTCCTGTACAACTGCGTCCAGATCGTGAAAGCGCTCGCCGTCCTGTCCGAGCCACTGGTCCCGGCCAAAGCGGCCGAGATCTGGGGCATGCTGGGCTATAAGCCGGAGGACCTCGCGAACGCGAGCATCGACGAGGCCTTCGTGCCGTACGAGAACGTGGCCCGCCCGAAGCCGAAGATCCTCTTCGCCAAGCTGGAGGACAAGAAGATCGCCGAGATGGAGAAGATACTCGACCAGCGTGTCAGCGTCGCCGAGGCTAAAGCCAGAGGGCAGAAAGAGGCGGAACCGGAGCCGAAGATGGAGCAGATCACCATCGACGACTTCGGCCGGATGGAGCTGCGCGTGGGCAGGGTCGTCTCCTGCGAGCGCGTCAAGGGCAGCAAGAAGCTCCTGAAGAGCATGATCGACCTGGGCGAGGACAAGCCCCGCCAGATACTCTCGGGCATCGCGGAGGTCTACACGCCGGAAGAGATGGTGGGCAAGACGGTCATCGTCATCGCCAACCTCAAGCCCGCGAAGATCATGGGCATCGAGTCGAACGGCATGGTGCTCGCCGCGGACTCGAACGGCGCGACGCTGCTGACGGTGGAAAAGCCCTCGGAGCCCGGCACGCGGATACATTAATACCCGGCCTGACGGCTCGTACGTACGCGGGCTATCCGCCCGCGCGCGAGCCGTTCCGGCCCGACGGCAGGTCAGCCGCATCGGTAATATTTTAGCGCTTATTTCATAACCCAAAGTTTTTAGCCTGATCAGAGACATAAATCTCAAAGCTAGACAGTATCAGGCATACTGGATTCGATGGTGGTATGAGTTGGCTTTACCGGACTACTTTAAATGTGTCGTGACAAACTGGGACTATATCTATGGCCTCTGCAGAGGGCTCTCGATCGACATCCGTAAATCCGGCTACAAGCCCGACGTCATCGTGGCGCTCGCCCGCGGCGGGTGGTTCGCAGGGCGGGTGTTATGCGACTTCCTCGACCTGAACGACCTCACCAGCCTGAAGATCGAGCATTACACCGGGACCGCCAACGCCAGCGAGGGACCGCGGATACGCTATTTATTCGACGGCGACTCGGTGCGGAACAAGAACGTCCTCATCGTGGACGACATCTCGGACACGGGCAAGAGCATGATCGCCGCGAAGGAGTACATCGCGAAGCTCGGGCCCGCGGGCGTGAGGACGGCGACGCTCCAGCACCTGACCTGCTCGCAAATAAAGGCCGACTACGTCGGCGAGGTGCTCGACGAGTGGGCCTGGGTCGTCTTCCCGTGGAACTTCGTGGAGGACATGTGCGATCTCACCGGGCAGGTGATGCGCAAGGAAAAGCTTAAGGCCTACACGATCAGCGACGTGAAGAGCTGCCTGAAGAAGTATCACCAGATCGAGCCCACCTACTTCGAGATCACCCAGCCCGGCCGGCTGTACGAGATCCTGTGCGAGATGGAGTACCGCGGGAAAGCGCGCAAATCCGGCAACGGCGCATGGGAGCCGGTCTGCTGAGCGGAGGCACGTCATGAAGGTCGGGATCATAGGCGGCAGCGGGATCTACAATCCCTCCATGTTCAGCGATGTTAAAGCGGTCACCGTCGACACGCCGTTCGGCATGCCGAGCGACCCGCTCCTCGTCGGCGAGCACGACGGCACCGAAGTCGTCTTTCTCTCGCGCCACGGCACTGGGCACCGGTTCTCGCCCTCGCAGGTGAACTACCGCGCCAACATCCTCGCGCTGAAAAAGCTGGGCGTGACGCACATCATCTCTGTCTCGGCGGTGGGCAGCCTCCGGGAGGACTACCGCCCGCTGGACATCGTCATCCCCGACCAGGTCTACGACCGCACCCGGTGCCGGGCCTCGACGTTCTTCGAGGACGGTATCGTCGCCCATATCGGTTTCGCCGACCCGTTCTGCCCGGAACTTTCCCGGGTCTTATATGACGTGGCAAAGGCGCGATACCCCGCCCATGGCAGGGGCACGTACCTGTGCATGGAGGGGCCGCAGTTCTCGACGAAGGCCGAGTCGAAGGTCTACCGCTCGCTGGGCTTTGACATCATCGGCATGACCGCTCTCCCCGAGGCCAGGCTCGCGCGGGAGGCGGAGATGTGCTATGGCATCGTGGCGACGATCACCGACTACGACGTCTGGCACGAGGAGCCGGTCTCCATCGAGCAGGTACTGGAGAACGCGGTGAAGAACGAGAAAGCCGTCCAGGATATCCTGCTCCGGGCCATCGACCGCATCCCGGAGAAGCCGGCCTGCGGCTGCGACCGGGCGCTGTGCGGTGCGATCGCCACCAGCCCGGATGCCATACCAGTCGAAACACGCAGGAAGCTCAGCCTGTTGCTCGATAAATACGCCGCCGGTTGAGACGGAGGATAAATTATGCCGCCACAGGACATCGAAAAGGCCGATACGACCCTGTACATCATCGACCGGCAGGACAGGTCCGCCCGCATCGCCTGTACCTCGGGCAAAATCTCGATCAGCATGAAGCAGAGCATCGACCGCGACGTGCTTGCGCTTATCCTCCTTTCGCTGTCCAAAGTGGACTCCACCATCGTGTACGAGTACGAGACCCTGTGCAAGTACGACGACATCAACCGGTTCCGGCAGGACGACTATATCGTCATCTCCTACTCGAAGTCGGACGGGGGCTACAAGACCATCTTCAACGTGCCCTTCTCCCGCAAAAAGGCGCTGCGGCGCCTGGCCTTCGGCGTGGTCGACCGGCTCAAGGCAGGCGACGTCGACATGTCCATCCTCTGGGACGGCAACCAGTCCAAGATCGACCAGCTCTTCGAGGAACTCGGCTCCGGCGAGCACTGGAAGCTCCAGGTCATCGAGGCCAACAAGGAAGACTAATCGTTTAGCTGTATTCTGGCAATCCTGTCGGAATCACAGAGGCCATAGAGTGCACAGAGGCTTCAAAGTGCTTTGATTAATAGAAACGCTTGGCGCTCTTGGCCCCATGGCACCCTTGGCGAGCGTGACAGGAGTCAGATTGCATGGACAGGTCTCAATTTTCATTAGCCTTAAAATGAAAACACCTATTTATCATACGCCGAGTCATCTTTACTATTTTTCATTTTTTCATCGCCGTGGTCTAAACCGCCTGCCCTATCCGTTATGATGGTTAAGTCCGTCGTACGGCAGGCGGATGAGGCTCAAAACGTTTATTTAGTAGTTCATCAAATAGAGACACAACCATCTATACCCTTACGGAGAAGCAAGCGATGCCCGATATTGACGCCAGGCCGAAGGCCGATGCCGCTCTTGATACTACAACCAACGAACTCGTTACCGACACAATGGATACGATCTCTTATCATTTGATGGACGTTTCCCGGTCGCTGGACCACGGGGTCCTGGACGAGTTCGCCCGCATGCTGAACTCTGCCAACCGTATCTTCATCATGGGCGCGGGCCGGAGCGGGCTGGTGGCGAAGTCGTTCGCCATGCGCCTGATGCATATCGGCTACCAGGTCTACGTCGTGGGCGAGATCGTAACCCCGGCGGTGACCGCCGGCGACGTGGTCGTGGCCATCTCCGGTTCCGGCAACACGCGGACGATCTCCGAGTTCGGCGAGATCTGCAAGAAGCTCAACGTCAAGCTCATCACGGTCACGTCGAACCCTAATTCCACGCTGGGCAGGATCTCCGACCTGATCGTCACCCTCGAAGTGAACCAGAAGCACGACCATAACAAGGAATACATGGAACGGCAGCTGCGGGGCAACCACAAGTCGATGACGCCGCTCGGCACTTTATTCGAGCTGACCGCCGCCGTGTTCCTGGACAGCTTCATCGCCAAGCTGATGGTGGTCAGGGGCGTCGACGAGGCGTATCTCAAGACCCGCCACACGGTCCTTGAATAAACGCATTGCCCAAATAATAGAAAAATAAGTATATTTTTGTTTTATTTGTGTATGATGGACAGGCATTGTCATGTCCATCCGGTGGACAGGTATTTATGCTGGTCCGATGAATTAAAGCCTATGCACTGCAGGACCGTGGCTATGATCTTATTCTCGTTGATAGCTATGGCATTATTCACCGGCACCGCTGCCGCGGGCATCGACCTGCCGGCCACGGATACCACTTTGACGGTTGGCGAGTCCGGCGCCATACACGTCTGGGCGTTGCAGGCGGTCCCTGACAATCGCGAGGGCGCCACGGACTATCATTTCGACCTGCAGAAGCTTTACCGGCCGGAGAACGTGCGCGTATACGACTTCGAGACCGGGAAGCCCTTGAAGTACGACGTCAGGGAGACCGGCGAGGTATACGGCTACGACGTGCACTTCGACCGCCCCTACTATAACGGTTACCGGTTTGTCACGGAATACGACTGTCACAACCGGATCATTTACGAGGGCAACGGCGTGTACTCCCTCGGGATGAGAGCGGCTGCGGACGCGCGGACGATGGACCGTTCCTATACCGTGGTCCTGCCGCCGAAGAATTTCACTTATCTCGGGTATAACGCCGCCATGGATCATCCGGTATCCGAGACGGAGACGGGCGGCTATATCTATATCAAGTTCCATAACGTGAGCAACGCCGGGTCCGCCTATGGCTGGGAAGTCCGGTTCGGGGCCACCGGCGTCGAAAGCGAGGCCCGGCAGATGAGCGCCCCGGCTTACGTGCTGCCCGTGCCGGGCATGTCTTTTATTGCGGCCGCGGCCGCGCTATTGATCGTTGCGATCGCTACGAGAAAAAGGTAGCAGTCACGGATGGATAAGCCATGAGAACGTGGGTGTTAGTCCTCTCAGTCGCGGCGGCGTTCATTGCCATACCGCTGGCCTGTATCGCGATAGAGTACGTCAGCATGCCGTCCGGCGGCGAAGGCTCGGTCGTCCTCGTCGAGCACCTGAGCCAGATCCGCGGGCGACTGGTCAACGGTACGTATCCCGCAGCGGAGCTCGAGGGTAAAGCCTATGCCTTCGACATGACGCAAAAAGTGCTCGACGGCGGCGGGCTCGTCGTCAATGACACCCTGAAAGCGGTCGTCGGCATTTCCCGCAGCCTGGCCCAGGACGCGGGCACCGGAGCCGCCGGGGCCGCTTATGGCATTTACGGCTTACCCTCGGCTGTCGAAGGTATCACGGTCCATGACGTCGCTTCCGACGGCACGGTGACATTGAGCTATAACGGCACCAGGATCGTCCTCGCGCCGGGCGCGCGATGGGAGAGAATATCGACCGATGCCGTCAGCACGCCGGACTATAGTATCAGGCTGACAAAGGCAGACGGGATACGGAACAACGGTTTTGTATCCCTCGCGACCATCAGGTAAAAAAGTCTGCGGGGGCCCGGGACGGCGACTCGCTCGTGCGCAGGACAGCAGGGCCGTCATCTTACCCGCCTCCGTGCCCTCCGTGCCCTCTATATCATCCTAACAGGCGATAATAAATTTCCTCGTCCCAGTCGTAGATTTCCTGCAAACGGTCTACCAGTACTTTTGCCAGCTCGCATGTGCTATAACTGTGCCATTTCCCCTCGAGGTCATCGAGGAACTCGTGGGTCCACGTGCCGGTCATCTTGAACTCCACCTCGCACATCTTGGTCAGGATTTCCTTCTTGGTCATGTCCACGCAGCCTGTCGGGTAGCAGACCTCGACCACTTCGTCGAGGTTTTGATAATGCTTGATCTCGTTGTCCAGCAGATGGATGTAGTCGATTCGCATCATGGGCATTGCGTTCACCTCGGGCGTATCAGTCTTCAGGTTCCTCGATCTCCCATCCCAGCTTCTGGGTGATCACCCAGAACGCCATCTCGGGGGGAATGGCGCCCGCCTCTGTACAGATCAGGTCGATATAGCGGTGCGGGGTAATGTCGAAGGCCGGGTTGCGGACCTTGAGGCTGGGCCATTGCTTGCGCTTTTCTTCGCTCAGCACCTCGACTGGGTCGCGTTCCTCGATCTCGACCAGCTCCCCCAGCAGCGTCCGGGGGCTGAATTTATACGTCTCTGCCGCGACCATGAAGGGCACCCGGGCCTCATGGGCGGCCAGCGAGAGCTGAGACGTGCCGATCTTGTTGATCAGGTTGCCGTTGACCGTGATCGCGTCGGCGCCGACTACGACCATGTCCACCTTTTTCATGAAATATCGGACGGCAGAGTCGAGGATCAGCGTGGTCGGTATCCCGGCCTTCTGCATGATATCCACGGTGATGAGCCCCTGCATTCGGGGACGGGTCTCGGTGGCGATGACGTTGATGTGTTTGCCCTGGCGAAACGCCGTGGTCAGGATGGACGCGGCGGCCGAGGAGTTACAGTGGGTCATGACGGTGTATCCGTCTTTTATGCGTCGCGCGCCGATCTCCCCGATTTTCTTGACCGCGCTCTCCGAACCGGATATGAACTCGTCCGCGTTGGCGATGATCTGCTTCCTTGCGTCCTCGACACTTTCAGCCCTGTATCTCATGACGATGCGGAGCGCATTGGGCAGCGAGACTGCCGTCGGCCGGGTCAGGTACAGCATCCGGTACGCGTCATGTATCTTACGGTTGAACTCTTCAAGACTATCCGCCTGTATGGAACTGGCCTCTTCCTTAAGCGCGAGCGCGGCGGCCCTTGCGATGCGGCCGGCGCCCCGGATCTCCATGTTCCTGATCTTTTCCGCGGTCTCTGTCAGCGTGCTCATGTGTACAGTAATCTCGTGGCCCGATAGTTAAAACTTTTCGGGTATCTTTCGCCCGGGGGATTGCCGGTTGCTTATATATACCGCCGTACGCTCCCCCATGGTAATATAAACCATATAAATTGTATATTTGTTATTCCGGGCTATTAATTTTTATATTATTTTCAGATGATTACGAAAAGATAATATTTATTCTGTACGATTAAGAATTTATTGTATCAGCGATAATCATAGTGTGGCGATTGAGGTGAAAGAGCGTATACTGGTCGTAGAGGATGAGGCAATTGTCCTGCTCGACCTAAAAAACCGCCTGAATACATTAGGGTATGTGATAGTCGGCAGCTCGTCTTACGGGGAGGAAGCTATCAAGAAGGCGGACGAGACGCGGCCCGATATCGTCCTCATGGACATCGGCCTCAAGGGTAAGATCGACGGGGTGGAGGCGGCCGACCAGATCAAGAAGACGCTCAACATACCGATCATCTACCTGACCGCCAACTCTGATTTTAATACGCTGCAGCGGGCGAAGGTCACCGAGCCGTTCGGCTACATCCTCAAGCCGTTCGACGAGCGGGAGCTGCGGACCACCATCGAGATGGCGCTCTACAAGCACAAGCTGGACATCAAGCTGAACGAGAACCGGCGGTGGATGGAGACGACGCTGAACAGTATCGCCGACTCGGTGATCACCACGGACGTCAGCGCGCACATCACGTTCATAAACCCGGCGGCCGAGGCCATGACCGGCTGGAAGTCGGCGGACGCGATGAACAAGGACATCTCGGAAGTGCTCAACATCGTCGAAGAGGACACCCGTACCCGGATCGCGGGACAGGTACAGAGCGTGCTCGAGCGTAACAGCCCGTATACGTCCAGCGGACATACGGTGCTCGTCTGCTGTAACGGTGCCGAGGTGCCGGTCGACAGCACGGTCTCGCCCATCAAGGACGTCAACGGCAAGGCTATCGGCGTCGCGTTCGTCTTCCGGGACGTAAGCGATAAGCGGAAGGCGGAAAAGGCCCTGCGGGAAAGCGAGGCCAACCTGGCCCGGGCCCAGGAGATCGCGCACATCGGCGACTGGGAGCTGGACCTGAAAAACAACACGATGCGGTGGTCCAGCGAAGTCTGGCACATCCTGGGCGTCAAAGGCGTCGAGACTTCTCTGGAACTGTTCATCCAGTATGTGCTGCCCGAGGATCGCGATTTGATCATGAAGCAGTACCAGGCCATCCCGAACGATCGTAAGTTTTCGAGCTTCGACTTTCGCATCGCCCGGCCGGACGGCACCATACGGTATGTGCACGACGAGGCGGAGTACTTCCGTAACGAGTCGGGCGAGGTCATTAAGCTGTTCGGCACCATGCAGGACATCACCGACCGCAAGCTTGCCGAGGAGGCGCTGAAGGTCAGCGAAGAGCGCTTCTTCAACGTGACCAACTCGACGCTCGACGCCATTGTCTCCATCAACGAGACCAGCACGATCATCTTCTGGAACAAGGCCGCGGAGCGGATTTTCGGCTACTCGAAGTACGAGGCCATCGGGAAGCCGTTCTGGATCATCCTGCCGGCGGAATTCCATTCGCAGTTCAGCCGGTCCATGGAGGTATACAACGCCAGCGGCAAGTCCCTGCCCCGGGACGCGATCATGCAATACAACGGCCTGAAGAAGGACGGCAGCACCTTTCCCATCGAGATGTCACTGTCCGGGTGGAAGGAGAAGGGCAAATCGTTCTTCACCGCCATCATCCGCGACATCACGGAGCGGCTGCGGGCCGAAGAGGTCGTCCGCAAGTCCGAGGACCGGTTCTCGAGCTCTTTCCGGGTGTTCCCGGCCCCGTCGCTGATCACGAACCTGCCGGACGGCCGGATTATCGAGGTCAACGACAGCTTTATCAAAACCACCGGATATTCCCGGGACGAGGTCATCGGCAAGACCTCCGTGGAAGTGGGCTTGATCAACGCCACCGTGGGGGCCGAGCTTACCACCGAGATGCAATCCCGCGGCAGCATAGGCAGCCGGGTGATCGAGTTCCGGAAGAAGTCGGGCGAGCAATGCCTGGGACTGCTGGCGAGCAACTATATGGACATCGAAGGCGGGCAGTACCTGATCACGAACGTCATCGACATCACTGAAATACGGCGTGCCGAAAGAGAACGTGCCGAGGCCGAAGAGATCTACCGGAACTTCAGCGGCGACCGGAAGGACGCCCTGACCATCATCGAAGGCGAAAACGTCAAGTACGCCAGCCCCGGCGCGCTGGACATCTTCGGCATCAGGCCGGACGAGATGACGCACGACGTGCACATCGCGCTGGCGGCCCCCGAGGAAAAGGAACGGGTCCGCGAGATCACCGACCCGGGTAACGGCAACAGCGGGCCGGTCGAGTACTGGATCGTCCGCAAGGACGGCTCCCGCCGGAAGATCCGGAATCATCACCTCGTGATCAGCAAGGACGAAAAGAGCGTCCGGAAGTACATTATCACCAGGGACGTTACCGACGAACGTCGCATATGATTTTTATTGGTAACTTTGCTTTTCACTTTTTTCAATAAGAGAACAAAGGTTATTAGCCGGCTCCCCTCTACAACCTATTGTTATACAGGGGATGGAATCGGTTTATGGAAGAGACAACAGGAGTTAACGGCATCAAGGTTTGCTATGAGGTCAGGGGCAATGGCGACAACCTGTTGCTGCTGCACGGTAACGCTATCGGCCGCCAGGCGTGGGACGGGCTGATCGCCGGCCTGTCGAAGCACTACACGGTCTATGCGCCGGACCTGCCGGGCTTCGGGTGCTCGGACATGCCGGATATCCCGTATAACGTCCCGTTCTACGCGGATTACCTGGACCGGCTCATGCAGCGGCTCGGGCTGGAAAAGTCGGCCGTCGCGGGCGTGTCCATGGGCGGAGCCGTCGCCGCCACGCTGGCGGCCGGCCACCCGGATAAGGTCACGAAGCTGATTTTAATAGCCCCGGCAGGGCTGACGCCGCCGCAGGGCGGATTCGTGAAGCCGTCGCGGTTCATGGACGCGAGCTTCTGGCTGCTTTCCCATAACCGGGACATGTTCCGGCGCTCGCTCGAAGAGCTGTTCTTCGACAAAAACCGGATCCCGGAAGGCGTGGCCGAGTCGGTCTTCTCCCGCATGAAAAACCCGGCGCACCGCCGCGCGATCCTGCGCAATGTCCAGTACATGGCGAAGGCCGACATGGCCTTCCCGGATATGCTCAAGGCGATCACGGCGCGGACATTGATCGTATGGGGCCGGGAGGACAGGGTCATCCCGGTAACCGACGCCGAACGTTTCGCGAAGCTCATCAAGTATGCCGAAGTCGTCACGCTGGCCCGGTGCGGCCACGCGGTACCCGTTGAAAGGGCCGAATCGCTGGCCGATGCGATGCTGTCGTTCCTCGGGGAGGTAAACCTGTATTATCCAGCTGAACAATGAGCAACCTCCGTCGCAACACGAGCGATCCCTGTCGGGGTCACGCGCGCGCACGCGGGACTGTCCGGGGAGGCCTCTTATCGAGGGCCCGGCATGCCCCGCATTCTATGGTCGGGCCTGGCATGTGTATCCCGGTATATTCAAAAAATCCGATCATCAGTCATTACGAGTGAATCGCTACTGGCGTTAACCAAAAAGTTCTTTTTTCATTGAGGCAAATATGCGGAAATAACATTCTGGTGCGGGAAATGTCTGATCTCTATAATCTGCATGCGGGCTATCTGAAATTCCGGAACCCGGTCGCCGTGGCGTCCATGGCCGGTATCACCGACAGTGCCTTTTTCGAGCAGTGCAAGGATGCAGGGCTGTACATCCTGGGCGGCTACAGCCTGGACGAGCCGACGATGCAGGCCTCGAAGGCCATAGCGGCACGGGGGCGTAAGGAGTTCGTCTCCGACGACATCTTCTCGCTCATCGAATCGGAGCTGAAAAAGGTCTCGGGCAAGGGCGTCGCCATCGGTATCAACGTGCGGGCCACCACGGCCGGGCCGATGATCCGGGCAGCAGAGCTGGCGAAAAAGTACGGCGCGCTCCTGGAGATTAACGCGCACTGTCGCCAGGAAGAGATGGCCGCGATCGGCGTGGGCGAGGTCATGTTGAAAGACCGCATCAGGCTAGCCCGTCTGGTGACCGAACTGAAAAGTACCGGCGTGGTCGTGTCGCTGAAGATGCGGACGGGTGTGGTGGACGACGTAGCGCTGTTACGGCTGTTAGAGAAGGCCGGCCTGGACATCGTGCATGTGGACGCCATGGGCCGGGGTGGCGCCAACCTGAAAGAGCACGGCAACAACTCCATCGAAGGCTACGAGACGGCCCAGGCGATGTACAGCGCCGGCTCGGACATGATCTCGATGGCGCGCGCCGTCATGGCCGGGCCGAAGATCGTAAAGAGCATCGTGGCATATACGGAAGACCAGCAGCAGATGACCGGATGGTATAATGCGCCCTCGCATATCTGCCGCGGCGGCGACCTGCGCGGGCTGACCTGGTGCTGCCCGCCGATCAAGGACTGCCCGATCCACATGGCCCTGCGCCGGGCGAACCTCGACCCGGAGAAGTTCGCGAAGATCAAGCTGAACTTCGGCAAGGGCACCCCGCTGGAAGTCGGCACGACCACCTGCTTCGGCAGCATGGTCTGGTGCTGCAAGTTCAACAAGCATTGCTACCTCCGGGAGGGCTCCATGGAGGAGAACAACCTGGACATGAAAGCGTACGTAGCCCTGAAGAAAAAGCTGTCCGAAGAAATCATTAAAAATATAGATAAAGAAAGGGTAATAACATAGCCATGGAACGCTTGCTGACGCCTTCTTACATCGCGCGCTGCGCAGTGCTGGCCATGGCGCTGGAAGTGTCCGGCACGCCAAAGCCGGGCAACATCGACCGCGATCACGACTACGCTGACACCAAATACGAGGACTTCCTGGCCGCGGCTATCAGTGTGTTCCCGGTCATGGAGAAGGCGTGCCATAACCACGGCATCGGCGAGCTTATCCTCGAGGCGTCGGAGGAAAGCACCGCATGGCAGCCGGGCGGCAACACTCATTTCGGTGCATACATTCTGCTGTTCCCGCTCATCAAGGCCGCCTGCGCGAACCCCTCCGGCCTGCAGGACGAGGCGATCCAGGCCGTGCGCGAGACTACCGTGGAGGACGCCGTGGACTTCTATAAGGCCTTCGGCAAGGTCCAGGTGAAGATGAAGGGCTCGGAGGACCTCGACGTCAGCGACGCGTCCTCGCTGGACGACATTCGCAACCGCGGGCTGACGCTGTTCGACATCATGGAGATATCGTCCAAAAACGACATGGTCGCCCGGGAGTGGACCAACGGGTTCGCCCGTAGCTTTAAGGCTGCCGAGCTCATCTCGGAGCGACGCGACGGCGGGACGCTGAACGACGCCATCGTGCTCACTTACCTGGACCTGCTCGCGGACGAGCCTGACACCTTCGTCGCCAAGAAGTACGACATGAGCCGGGCACTGTACGTCCAGGGCCTGGCCATCGACGTGATAGAGCGCCGGATGACGCTGAACGAGCTGTCGAACCGGCTATACCGGGAGAAGATCAACCCGGGCTCGACGGCCGACATCGTCATCGCGGGCATTTTTATCGCCCTGCTCCGCGGCATGAGGGTATGAGATGGGGCCGATCGACGAGATATTGCAGCCGGGCATCACCGAGACGGTCGTGACCACGCTGTCGATCGACGGAAAGCCGAACGCTGCGCCCATGGGGATCGTGCGGCAGAACGACAGCCTTTACATTCGCATGTTCCCGGGCTCGAATACGTTCCGCAACGTTTCCGGGACCGGAAAGCTCGTGATCAACATCGTCGACGATCCCGTCGTCTTCGTCTGCTCTGCGTTCCGCGATCTGGACGAGAGCTACTACGTGCCGCAGCCGGGCATGCCACCGCTCATCACCGGCGTATACGCATGGGTCTACTGCGAGGCCCGGGTCGAAGGAACCGTCCGGCTGACGCCCGTGAAGAGCGAGATCGTCCGGCGCCGGGTCCCCCGCTTCAGCCGTGGCTTCGCGGCCGTGATCGACGCCGCCGTCACCGGCACCCGGCTGAAATTTCTGGGCGAAGAGGGCAAAAAGAAAATCCGCGAGGACGCCGTGCTCGTGGAAAAGTGCGGCACCCCGGCCGATAAGGAAGCGATGCGCAGGCTGAAAGAGATACTGGATATTTAAAGTCGTATCCGAAAGGTACCGGACTATCTCTGGCAATTGCCGTGCCGGGCGACCTCGCGCGCGCATGAATGGCCGGGCATGGCCTGTTGCTCGTTTTACGGCCCCTGCCTGCCACGGAGAAAATGCTTCCGTCTGAAACCATTTTTAAATGGTAATTGTCAGGTGTCTCTTCAACAGGTGGCCATGGCCATCGCACGCGCGCGCGAGCGGACGGCCGCCAGTCCATGAGACTCGCTTGATGAAGAACAGTTCTTCACGCGCAAGCAATGAAATGGGCCCTGTTTCGGTGCCGGTCATATAGATCCTCGCGACGACGCGGGAATACCGTCCTGCGCTAAGCCTCCGTAAAGGCTATTCCGGAAGCCTGAACAGGACTTAGAAGGAACACCTGAATAGTTACTTTAAATGTTACTTTTTACTCATGATGTGAACGATGCCGGAGAGCAGGCCCAGCAAGAAGCCAAGCCCCGTCATCAGCAGGATGATCTGCCCGGAAAAGTCGATGCCTGTGATGACCTTCAGTCCGCCGGTGATCGCGTCACTGAAGGACGGGAAGAGGCTGATGATGACGCCGAGGACCAGGCCGATAAGCGCGCCGAAGATCGTACGCAGCAATGCTCCGAGAACCATATGAATACCGTAATAATATCTACAATGCCCGGGATATTATATTTTACCGGCCTATTTCAGGCGGCTTTTGATCTTTTTGATCCGGTCGATATATGCAGACGTCTCTTTTTTCTTCTTTTCTTCAAGGATACTGAGCACGTCGTCCATGCTGCCGGCCAGGGTATAATGCATAACTCCACGGTCGTGGGGCTTTTCGGCCTTCTTCTCGCCCCGGACAATCCGGTCTTCGCGGAGCTTTTTCAGGATGATACTGACGGTCGAGGATTTAATCCCTGTGACAATCTCGATTTCCCTGCTGGTGCAATCGTCGTGCACGGCCAGGCATACGATAATGCGGGCCATCGATCGGCTCAATCCGAATTCCTCAAGAAGTTTAACGAATTGCTCTTCTTTTTCATCGAGTACAGTGATTTCCGCATGTTTCATTTTTATTACCTTTGGCTCCGTTGATAAGAAATCGTCATATCCTTTGGGCCATCCATGGTATATTAATTTTACTTAACAGTCGGGTTAAATAAAACGGAATGCATAAGACGGATATTTATTTTTCCCGGGAGTATTTATTTGGAAGGATGGCTGAAATTTCCCGTGTCGTCGGTCGCCGGGGTGCCCGCCTTGCCGGCACTCTCGGGCATATCGATGGCGTGCATGGCCTCGAACAGCCGGTCCCAGTCGAGCTGGGTGCTCACGCAGCCGGACCGGTTGAGCATGACGCCGATGGCCGGGACCCGGTGCCGGTGCATCATGTCCTGTCCGTCCCTGACCTCGTAGATACACCCGACGCCGATGATCGCTTCGGGCTTGTATTTTTGCATCATGCGCATGATGAAGCTGGAGCCCGGGACGACGAAAAACATGTACCCCAGCCTTTCCGCCTCCTTGCGGGCGTCCGATATGCCGCACGCGCCGCAGCCGCGGCATTTGATGCCCTCGGGCGTGAGCGTCGCCGGGCAGGTGACCGAGCGAAGGCACTGGGGCAGGAAGATCGCGCGCTTGTTGAAGGGCACCTTGCGGTACATGGGATAGATCGCCTGGTTCTTGAGCTTGATGGCAAGCAGGTCCATGCGGGTGTCGTCAACCCGCAGGAGCCTTAGAATCACGCGAATGGGGCTCTCGAAGAAGACAATCCCGGTCACCAGCAGGTTAGGGAACAGGATATTGCCCGTCTTGAACGAATAAGCGAGCAACAGCAGGATGATGAAAATGATCAGGGCCGATATGAGCAGGCTGAGGATAACCACCAAACCAAGCAGCATCGCCAGTAGTGAAAATATATCAATAGCAGTCTCAACTAGCCCCATATAACACAGTGAATGTGCAGAAGTTGTTAAATAGCTTGTCGGTGCGAATCGGAACGCGTGACAGAGGCTGGCTAGCTATTTATACTTTCATGTGCTGATGGAACATGAGGAACGACCTTGAGCAAGGAATTCTTACTGGGCAACGAAGCGATTGCCCGCGGGCTTCTCGAGTCGGGCGTAGACGTGGCCACGGGCTACCCCGGGACGCCCTCTTCGGAGATACTGGCTGCGCTGACTCCCGTGGCAGCAGAGCGCGGTTTTCACATCGAGTGGTCGGTCAACGAGAAGGTGGCCATGGAAGTGGCCATCGGCGCGTCGTGGGCCGGCGCGCGCTCGGTCGTGACCATGAAGCACGTCGGGCTGAACGTCGCTGCAGATCCGTTCATGACGCTGTCCCACACGGGCGTGGTCGGCGGCATGATCGTGCTGGTCGCGGACGATCCGTTCTGCCACTCGTCCCAGAACGAGCAGGATAGCCGCATGTACGCGAAGTTTGCGAAGATCCCCTGCCTGGACCCCTGCTCGCCCCGGGAGGCGAAGGACATGATCGCGTACGCCTACGAGCTGTCGGAGAAGTACCAGACGCCGGTCATGTTCCGGCCGACGACGCGCGTGTCCCACGGCAAGTCGGACGTGACCGTCGGCGAGCTGCCCGAGGGGAAACGCCCCGTGAAATTCACGAAGGACGTCGAGCGGTTCGTGGTGCTGCCGAAGCACACCCGCGCGCTGCTCAAGAAGCTGAACGCGAAGCAGGAAGCCATCAGTAAAGAGCTGCTCTCGTCGCCCTGGAACCGGCTTGACCTGAAGCCGGGCGCGAAACTTGGCGTCATCGCGTCGGGCGTTTCCAGCAAGTATGTCGAAGAAGCCCTCACGGCCATCGACGTTCCGGTCTCGTCCCTGAAGATAGGCGCGTATCCTGTCGATCCCCTGTTGATTACCCGGCTGGCAGAGAGCGTCGACCGGGTACTGGTGATCGAAGAGCTCATGCCCCTGGTCGAAGAGCAGGTCCGCATGTATGTCGACGACGTCGCCGGGAAGATGACCGGCGAGGTGCCCCACGAGGGCGAGTTTGACACGCTCCTGGTCTCGAACATCATCCGTAAGCTGCTCAAGCTCCCCGCGATTGAGGTGCGCGCGCCCCCGGCCGGCATCGAGCTGCCCATGAGGCCGCCGGCCATGTGCCCCGGCTGCCCGCACCGCGCGACCTTCTACGCGCTCAAGAGCGTCTTCAAGGAGGACGCCATTTTCGCCAGCGACATCGGCTGCTACACGCTGGGCACCCAGATGGGTGCCGTCGATACGTGCATCTGTATGGGCGCCAGCATCACCGTCGCGTCCGGCCTGAGCTTCGCGGGCGTCCCGAACAAGGTCGCCTGCACCATCGGCGACTCCACGTTCCTCCACACCGGCATCCCCGGCCTGATGAACGCCGTCTACAACAAGGCGGACATCACCGTCGTCATCCTGGACAACCGGACCACGGCCATGACCGGGCACCAGCAGCACCCGGCGCTGGGCGAGACGATCACCGGCGAACCGACGACGGAAGTATCCCTCGAGCAGATGGTGAAGGCCTGCGGCGTGGAGCACATGCAGGTCGTCAACCCGTTCGACCTCGAGACGACGAAGGCCGCGTTCAAGAGCGCCTACGAGGCGGAAGGCGTCAAAGTCATCATCGCCCGCCAGCCCTGCATCATCACGGCAAAGCGCATCGGCATCAAGCGGAAACAGTACGAAGTGATCCCGGACCTGTGCGAGGGCTGCCGGCGCTGCGTGAAGTTCGGCTGCCCGGCCATGGAGTTCAAGGACGGTAAGGCCGTGACCAACGACCAGTGCGCGGGATGTGGCATATGCGCCGATCTCTGTCAGTTCGGCGCAATAAAAATAAGGAGCAGATAACATGTTCGACCTGATCATCGTCGGCGTCGGCGGCCAGGGCGCCATCCTGGCGTCGGACATCATCGGCAAGGCGGCGGTCGCGGAAGGGCTGCCCGTCACCGGCGCAGAGACCCACGGCATGGCCCAGCGCGGCGGCGCCGTGGAGAACCACGTCCGCATCGGCAGCCGCTACGGCAGCATGATCCCGGCGGGCGGCGCGGACTGCATGATGAGCATGGAGCCGCTGGAGGCGCTGCGCTTCGCGAAGTACCTCAAGCCGCAGGGGATCGCGATCGTGAACACGGAGCGCATCGTGCCGGTCACCGTCTACTCGGGCAAGACGCCCTACCCGGAGCTAAACGAGATACTCGGCGCGCTGAAAGGGGTCTGCAAGGAGGTCAAGGCGGAAGACTACACCGCGCTGGCCCGCAAGGCCGGGGCCGTCCAGGCGCTGAACGTCGTGATGATCGGTGCCGTCTCGAAGTACCTGCCGCTGAAGGAAGAGACCCTGAAGCAGGTCATCGCGAAGTCGGTGCCGCCGAAGACGGTGGCCGTCAACCTGAAGGCGTTCGACCTCGGGCGCGACGCGTAGCCGCCAGACACCAGGGCATCTATACGTAATTCGTCGCCCGGGCGGTCGCGCGCGCGAACGACAGGCCGACGACGATGAAATACTCTGCCCATTTTTTATGGTTCTTCTGCGTTATTCGGATCTGCCGATTCAATGAAATTGGCTTCGTTTCGGGGGCCGGTCGTACCCGTTCTCGCGACGACCGCGACGTTTCTCTAAGTTCTCGCGACGACCGCAACGAAACGGGACGGGCGCGACGTTTCTAAGAATGATAATATTGTGGGTTATCCGTTAACCGTCGTCGCGCCCGTCGCGTTTCGTCGCCGGACATCAGCAGATGTCCGCGTCGTCGCGAGTATGCAGTCCCGCGCCCTTGCGTACTCATCACAGGACGCCTGAACGGCAAACCATCAGAGACATCCGGCCACCGCCCTTCGATCCCGACAATACAGAAGAGTCATTTTTTATTTTTGATTCCTGACCCGGGCCCGGGTATTGGCCGATACCAGATTTATTCAGGAAATCTTCCGTTCCGCGATCCACATGCCGGCCAGCACGAGCAGCCCGCCGAAGGCGGAGGCCAGGTTGAGGCGCTCGCCCAGAATGAGCCACGCCAGCACGATAGTGGCCAGCGGGACGAGGTAGATGAACAGTGCCACCCGGGACGCGTCCATGGTCTCGAGGGCCACGTTGTAGATGAGGTACGCGACGATCGAGCAGAGTAGCGCGAGGAACAGGATGGCGCCCCAGGCGGACAGCGGTATGGTCGCCGGGTCGGCATGGGGGGTCAGGAAGTAGAGGGGTACCAGCCCGATGGTGCCCAGGATGAACACCCAGTTCAGGATGGTCAGCGGGTGGTATTTCCCGGCGATCTTCTTGCCCAGGATGGAATATGCGGCCCAGAGGAGAGCGCAGAGGATGATCATGAGGTCGCCGATCTGGCCCAGCGAGAAGCCCAGCGTGCCTCCGGAGACCAGGAGGGCGACGCCCCCGAAGCCGATGAATGCGCCGATGACCCGGGAAGCGGTCAGTTTCTCCGCAAGGAACAGCGCACTCAGGAACAGGATGAAGAACGTCGACGTATTGATCAACAGCGAGGCGTTGATCGCCGTCGTGAAGCTCTGTGCGGTCACCTGTATGGCGTACTGCAGCGTCACGCCGGTGATCGCCATGGCGACCAGCGTTAACAGGTCTTTCGTTTCGACCCGGAAGATGGACGGCCCTTTCCACAGCAGGGTGACGATGGCGAGCAGCGGGGCCGCGATGAAAAACCGGAGCGACGCTATCTCGATGGGCCCGACGCTCTCCAGCGCGATGGCGTTGGCGATGAACGAGCCGCCCCAGAACACGTTGATCGCGAACAGGCCTAACAGTAGTGGCAAATCGTTCCGCGCCTTTTCTCCGGTCATATGAAGGCTGATAAACGCGACGATAAATATTAAGGCTGATGGTACCGGGGCACGACCGGGCGCTTACGCGTGCGCGCGCGATCGGTCGCCTGCCATCAGGGGCCGCCCGGCCGGTCAACGCGGGCGGCTGGCCGGGCCCCCGCTATCGCTTTTAAAGAAGTGGCCGAGGAACTTCAGGTTATTATCGGCCATCGCGATGCCCGCGATGATCAGGGCCGCGCCGAGGCCGATGTAGACCGTGAAGGGCTCGTGTAGCAGCAGGATGGCGAAGACGATGGCGAACATGGGCTCGAAGTACTGGTAGATGGCCGTCTGCGAGGGGCCGATCTTGATGATGGCGTCGTTGAAGAAGAAATACGCTATGATGGAGCAGATGATCGCGAGATACAGTAGCGACGCCCACGACATGGGGCCCAGCGAGGCGATGTTGTGGTGCGGCGTGAGGAAGTAGACCGGCAGCAGGCCCAGGAAACCGATGATGAAGATATAGTTGAGCTGGGTGAGCACTGAGTATTTACCGGCCAGCCGGTTGCCGATCAGGATGTAGGTCGCCCAGAACATCGCGCAGACGAGCACCAGCCCGTCGCCGATCAGGTTGACCGACAGGGCGATGTTGCCGTTGGTGGCGACCAGCCCGGCGCCGATGAACGCCAGGACGACGCCCAGCGTATTGTCGGCGGAAAATTTCACCTTCAGCAGCAGCACCGAGGGTATGATCACGAAAAACGTCCCCATGTTGATGAGCAGCGCCGTGTTGGTGACGCTGGTGTACGTCATCGCGATGAACTGGACGATGTACTGTAGTGTCACACCGGTCATGGCCATCGCGATGAGCACGGGCAGGTCTCTGGCCTCGACCCGCAGCGATTTTACCCCGTAGAGCAGCACGGTGATCAGCAACAGTACCGGCGTCGCGATGGCGAACCGAAGGGTGGCCAGCTCGACCGGGTACAGGCTGTCCAGGCCTACCCTCGATGCGACGAACGACCCGCCCCATAAGACCATGACCAGTACCAGGAGCACCTTAGTGCCTGAGTACCGGGAAGAGGCCGCGCTTTTACTGCCTGAGGCCTCTCTGCGTGAAGGGATGACGTAAGAAATCTTTTCCGTGATGCCCATTTTTATGCCAGCGACACTGTAGCCAGTGTCCCTGTTTAGTGTATCTATAATCAGATTAAACTATTGGTAGTCATCGGACCGGTAAAAAATGGTATCGACGGCGCCCCCGGATCCAGAGTCGCCTGTCGAACGGCATTCATCCTAATCGCTTATACCAGACGTTCATGCTTTCGAAGGAGCCGCAGATGTTCGTGTTCTTCACCAGCGTGCCGCCATACGCATATCCGGCCCGGGAGAAGAGGCTGTTGACCGGGTACGAGAGCGACCGGGCGATAGTATAAGCCATTTTCATGCCTTCGCGCAGCATCTCATCTTCCATCCTGTGGAGCAGGTTCGCCGAGAGCTGCCGGCCCCTGTGGTCCGGATGCGTAGCGAAGTCGGTCATCTCGACGTTCCGCAGGCCCGGGTCCATTTCAGCGGAAGACGCGGCGACGATCTCGTCCTCTTTCCGGACGCAGAAATACCGTATGTTCTCTGCCATCGTCTTTTTCAGGTACCCTTCATCAAAAATCGGAAACGGGTACGTGACGAAGACTTCCCGGTACAGCTTCGCCAGGTCTGCGGCGTCTTCATGGGTGGCCGTATGGATTGAGTAACCGGGCGTCAGGGATACATGCCGGTAACGGCCCGCAATGGCCAGCGCCCGGGCCAGCACCTCCTGGATACGGTCGCCTTTGGGCTCGTGCCGGCGAATCTCCTTCAGGTACCGGGCCAGGAAAAAGCCGTCCTCGTGGCCGTCGAATAAATGCGGCACGTGCGCTTCGATGACGTACCCCTTTTTCAGCAGGTTCCCAAGCGCCGATGCCGGCGCCTTGACGAAGATCTTCGAGTACCCGTGATCCAGGGCGAGGTCTTTCAGGTAGTCGATGACCCAGGGCAGGTCGCGGGGGGCCAGCTTCATCACGTAGATGCGATCGTTGTGCGGGCCTTTCTGCACGACCGTGTGGCCGATCTTCACGATCTCGTCAGACATGATACCGGTTCGTATACCTGCCGTTCTTAGGCACAAGTGCGATGGTGCTGTCCCTGTCCGAGAGGAGCCGGGCGATCCCGACCTCTTTGTCCCCCACGTCTTCGGTACTGTAATCCAGCGGACATTTGTCGCAGTCGCCTTCGCATTTCACGGACCGGTACATATCCGGCTCGGTGTAGGTAGTGATGACGCCTTCGTAGTTCCGCAGCACGACTTTATTGGTCGCAAGCGAAATCAGGTAATTGGGCATCAGCGGGATCTTGCCGCCTCCGCCGGGCGCGTCGACCACGAAGGTCGGCACGGCGAACCCGGTCGTATGGCCGATCAGGTTCTCGATGATCTCGATGCCCTTGGACACGGACGTACGGAAGTGCGCCAGGCCTTCCGCGAGATCGCACTGGAACAGGTAGTAAGGCCTGACCCGGTTCTGGACCAGCCGGTGGACGAGGTTCTTCATGATCTCCGGGCAGTCGTTGATGCCGGCCAGGAGCACCGACTGGTTGCCCAGCGGTATGCCCGCGTCCGCCAGCTTGCACAGCGCCTCCCGGGAGGCCGGGGTCATCTCCTTCGGGTGATTGAAGTGGGTGTTGATCCATAACGGGTGATGCTTCTTTAGCACGGCGACCAGGTCGTCGGTGATCCGGTACGGCAGGACGACCGGTACCCGCGTCCCGATACGGATGACTTCGACATGCGGTATGTTCCGCAGCTCCGTCAGTATCCAGTCGAGATACTCGTCAGGGAGCATGAGCGGGTCACCGCCGGAGAGTAGCACGTCCCTGATGCGGGGATTGTTGCGGATATACCTGAGCCCTTTCTCGATCCGTTCCCGGTCAGGGATGTAATCGACGTTGCCGACTTTACGCTTCCTCGTACAGTGGCGGCAATACATGGCACAGACGTTGCTGACGAGAAACAGCACCCGGTCCGGGTACCGGTGAGTGATCCCTTCCACCGGGCTGTCGCGGTCCTCGGCCAGCGGGTCTTCCATATCGCATTTCTCGATGATCAGCTCCGCCGGGGAAGGAAAACACTGCTTGAACACCGGGTCGTTTCTCACGTCCCCCGGGTTGATCAGCGACAGGTAATAAGGGGTGATGGACATCGGGAATCTCTGGATTGTCTTTTCCAGCTCTTCACGCTCCTCGTCGCTGAATTCTACGCCAGTCAATCGTTCGAATGTCCGAATATCGCGAATTGCATGTCCCATTTGCCATTTCCAGTCTTTCCATTGCAGTAAAGCGACCGAGGAATCGAGCTTCTTAGCCATCTCTAGCTGTTTTAATGCCAAATATCCCATTTTGTCACCATCCTTTACAGTTCAGTCTCATTTGCCATAATCTGTTGATAATTAAGCGTTTTTCTTGAGATGTTAAATACCTTTTCCCCGGTTAATTTTTACTTAAAATGGAAGATAATAGGAATATAATGCTAATTTCACAGAATAAAACCATAAAAATTGTTATCGAAAATAAATTTTATTTATCTATTAATAATAACAATATACATTTAATTTGGTATTCGTCATTCCTGTAACATTTTGTATATGCTGATAAGCTATGGACTCTGTGTTGAGTGCCGTCCGGCATTACGAGAAGAACCGGGAATGAGTATATACGTCGCGGCTGTCGTGGCCGAACGGATTAAAAAGATCGACGTCAGAGCATACCCTTGGTGCTGGGAATGCCCCGCTTTTCGTTCTTCGCCGTGGCCATCCACATCGAAAGCGCCAGCGCCTTGAACATGGCCTCGACCATGTGGTGGTCGTCCTCGCCGTCGATTTCGACACGGATCGTGATGCCGGCGGCCCGGGCGAAAGAGTCGACGAAGTGCTTCGTCATCGCAGTCGAATAGCCCCCGACCTTCGTGCCGCGGAACTCCGCCTTGACGACGCTGTAGCCCCGGCCGCTGATGTCGACGGCGACGACGGCAAACGCGTCGTCCATGGGCACCAGCGCGTGGCCGAAGCGCTCGATGCCGGATTTGTCTTTCAGCGCCATCCGGTAGGCCTCGCCCAGGGAGATCCCGACGTCCTCGACCGTGTGGTGGTCGTCGACCGATAAATCGCCTCTGGCTTTAAGCGTCAGGTCCATGAGGCCGTGCTTGGCGAACGAATTGAGCATGTGATCGAAAAAGCCGATGCCGGTGTCGACGGTCGCGTTGCCCTTGCCGTCGATGTTCAGCTCGATCGTGATATCGGTCTCCTTCGTCTGCCTGTGTACCGTCGCCGTCCTCATAATACCCATTTCAATAGCTTCTTTTCACGTAAATAAATGTTGTCGTGCTGCGATCAAGCCGGCCCGGCATGATATCGCAGGCCCGACGGGAGCCCGCGCGGGCGCGCGACCTCCCGGGGACAGACCGGATGCGTTAATATAGAGAAACGATAGGCGACGCGCCGCTGTCTGCTGGCATCAATTGATCGTCTTATCGATGGCCTCGCGCAAAGTAAAGTGGTTCTTATACAGCGCGGAACCAACGATGACGCCCGCCGCCCCGACCTGCTTAATCTGCAGGATATCGTCGATAGTAGTGACGCCGCCGGACGCGATCACCGGGATGCCGACCGCCTGTGTCAACGCCTTGATCGGGCTGGCGTTGATGCCTTTCAGCAGCCCTTCGACGTCTACGTCCGTAAAGAGAATGCTGCCGGCGCCCTGCCGCTCGAACAGCCGGCCCATCTCGACCGTGCCCCGGCCCGAGCCTGCCGTCCAGCCCTCGATGACCACCTCGCCTTTCTTCGAGTCCAGCGAGACCATGATGGCGTCCCGCCCGAAATCATCCGACAACCGGCGGACCAGCGACGGGTCTTTCACCGCGGCCGTGCCGAGGATCACCCGGCTAATGCCGAGCCCCAGCAGGTACTTTGCCGTCCCGTAGTCACGGATGCCCCCGCCGACCTGCACCTCGACGTCGAATTTCGAGACGATCTCTTCCATGATGTATGCGTTCTTCCGCTTCCCGGAAAAGGCGCCGTCGAGGTCGATGATATGCAGCGTCCTCGCGCCCTGGCCCACCCAGCCGGCCGCGACTTCCACCGGGTCGTCAATCGATATGACCTCGGTGCCCGGGACACCCTGGACGAGGGAGACACATTTGCCATCTTTCAGGTCGATGGCGGGTATGACGTTGAAGGACATCAACAGGAGATGACGGGCCGATGAAATATAGATTCTTCTATCGGCAGAATTTGGTATGTTATTCGATTTATAGAAATATTAATTAACAGGCGATTGCAAACCTATCCGGATGATGAGGCGGGATTTCTTTATCAGGGCGACGATGTCATCTGTCATCATCGTCGGTTTCATCGTTATGGTAATGGCGGGGTCCGCATCGGCAGATTCAAATATCATGCTGACCGGCCACCTGAACTACGAAGGCCCCGGAGGCGTGTTCTATTCGCCTGAAGGCGCGAACGTCACGGCAAAGTACATGGGACAGGAGTACTTTACGAGAGCCGACGAGCACGGCGACTATTCGATCGGCCCGATCCCGCTGGGTTCGGATTACATTCTCGCGTTCAGGGTCAACTACACGGACCCGGAAGGCAACTACCACGTCTGGCCGTTGAGCGGATGGCACGAGACGCTGTTGCCGGCCAACTACCACGTCGTCCAGGACATGATCCTGATCAAGTCGACAGCCCCGACACCGGAACCGACGGCCACCCCGACACCGACACCGGCACCGGAACCGACAGCGACGCCCGCACCGACGCCGGAGCCGACGGCCACCCCCGCGCCGACGCCTGCTGCTACACCGACACCGGCACCGGAGCCGACGGCCACGCCGGCGCCCACGCAGGCGCCGTCCGTGTTGCTCAGCGGTATCGGGGCCCTGGCAGTCCTCGCGTTGATCGGCTATCTGGCTGCGAGAAAGCAATAAACCGGGGCTGTATGCCCCGTCCCTTTTTAATCAACAGCTTTATTGCCCCGTCCGTTCTTTATTTCAGGCAATGGACCTGTTGAGCGTAATCGTTCCCATTTTTGGCCTCATCGCTGTCGGCTGGCTGCTGAAGGCGATCGGCCTGTTCCCCCGGTGGCTGGTCAAGGCCTTGAACGACTATGTCTACTACGTGGGCATCACGGTGATTACGTTCCTCAGCCTGCACGACGTCAGCTATAGCCTGCTGCTCGACCCGATGGTCTATGCGCTGACCGTTTTACCGATCGCGGCCGTCGTCCTGATCGCGTTTGCCGCGGCCCGGCTGATGAAGCTGGAAAAGGCTGCCGTGCCGGTTTTCGTCATCTGCGCGTTCTTCGGCAACACGGGGTACATCGGCTTTCCGCTGAACATCGCAGCCCAGGGCCGGGAATCGCTGGCGCTCACCGCGTTCGTCTCGACCATCTACACGGTGATCGTGTTCACGTTCGGCGCCTATCTCTGCCAGCGGTACTCGGATAAAGAGAAGAAAGGGCTTCGGCTGCACACGATACCCGTTTTCTGGGCCGCTGCCGCGGGCATTCTCCTGTCGTTTGTCGCGCTCCCGGAAATCGTCCGGCTGCCGCTGGTGCTCATCGAGGACAGCACCTCGCCGCTGGCGCTGCTGGCGACCGGGGCCATGATCTCCGCGATAGGGATGAAGGAGAATCTCAAGCCCATCGGCGCGATCAGCGCGATCAAGCTGCTCCTCATGCCCGCGATCGTCGCGGTAACGGCAGTGGCGGCCGGCGTTTCAGGCACCGTCTACAGGACCTCGGTGCTGGAAGCGGCCACTCCTGTGGGTGTCACCAATACGGTGCTGGCCCAGCAGTTCGGCCTCGACGAGCGGCTGGCGTCCGGCGCGGTCGTCATCTCTACTCTACTCTTCTTCCTCACGATGCCTCTCGTATTGCTGCTAATTTAGATATAGCCAAGCGCGTAGAGCCCGAACCCGACGGTCAGCGCAATTATACCGGCGATCGACAGATAGTCCTTCATCTTCAGGGGTATCTCGGTGAACTTGATCTTCGCGTTACTCCGGTATCCGCGCAGCTCGATCACGTGGCCCAGGCTGCCGGCCCTGCCGATGGAGTTGGAGAGCAGTGGCGTTATGGTCGGCCCGATGATGCGGGACATGTCCGAAAGCCCGGCAGGCTTGAACCCGCGGACGGCCTGCGCCTCGGTGATCTTCCGGGCTTCCACCTGCAGCGTCGGGATGAAGCGCATGGTGATCATGATCATGAGCGCGTAGTCCATGGGGAAGTGCAGCCGGCTCACCAGCGTGTTGACCAGGTCCCCGGGCTTCGTGGTCGTCACCAGCAGGAGGAACGCGAAGAACATGGCGCCCAGCCGCAGCGAGATCAGGACGCCGGTCAGGAGGCCATCGTAGGTAGCCAGGCCTACGCCGGAGACCGAATACATCTCGCCCGTGCGCACAGTCAGCACTGATATCAGGATGAGCAGCGCGAAGACGATCAGCAGCATCTTGCCCTGGGTGATGATGTCTTTTATCATGCCCGCGACGATTAGCGCTACAATGGGGATGCCCATGAGCAGTACCAGTACCAGCGGGTCGCCGTTGATGATGCCGGCGATGATGACAAAGACGCTGAAGAGGATCTTGACCAGCGGGTTCAGCTTGTGGACATAGGTATCGCCGTCGATGTACTGGAAGACTTCGGCCCCGCTCATGACAGCGCCCCCATGAACTCTTCGACAGTGAGACAGATCCGGCCGCACCCGGAAGAGAGCACCACGATCGGCGGCGATTTCAGGGAGGCGGCCTCCATCGCGGCGGCGTCGCGGAGCACTTCTGCAGGCGTCCCTTGCTTGAAGATCTTACCCTCCGAGAGCACAATCACCCTGTTCATGTACCGCGCGACCAGGTTCATGTCGTGCGTGACGATGATCAGGGCCACGCCCTCGGACTTGAGCTTCAGCACGACCTCCATGAGCTTCGCGCACTCGTTATCGTCCAGCCCGGTGGTCGGCTCGTCGAGGATGATCAGCTTCGGGCCCATGGCCAGGATAGACGCCACGCAGAGCCGGAGCTTTTCGCCGTTGCCCAGGTACCGCGGGTACTCGTCCTTCTTGTGCAGCAGCCCGACCTCTTCCATCGCCTTGAGGCTCCGCTCTTTCGCGTCGTCGAATCCGAGGTTCGCCGGACCGAACATCACCTCCTCCAGCGCCGTCTCGGCGAATAGCATCGTGTCCGGGTTCTGGAAGAGGAACCCGGCCGTCCTGGCGGCCTGGTCTACCGACATGTCCCTGACGTCCCGGCCGCTTAATAATACCATACCCTTTTCCGGTGGCTTCAGCAGGCCGATGATGTTCTTGAGCAGCGTGGTCTTGCCGCAGCCGTTGTGGCCCAGTATGGAGACGACCTCGCCGGGCATCACCTTTAAAGAGATCCCGTCGAGGACTTTGACACTGCCATAGCCGAACCGGAGGTCCTTAATCTCCAGGATGGGCGCATCCTGCGTGCCGGGCGTTCTCCCGTTGTCGTTGCCAGGCCTGAGCGAGACGCCTGCCGACTTGAGGTATCGTTTACCTTCCTCCATGCTCAGCAGCATTTCGGGCGATTTGAGCTCGACCGCGAGCCGCGATACGCACGGGTAGGGCATGGCGTTGAACAGGTCCCGGCTCTTCAGCACGTCGCGGGGCGCGCCGGACGCAATGACCCTGCCGTCGTCGATGACCGCGATCTTATCGACTTTATCGATGATGTCCTCGATCTTCTGCTCAACCAGGATGATCGTCTTTCCCTCGGCACGCAGTCTCGACAATATTTCGTAAATCTCGATCGTGCTCTGCGGGTCCAGCTGCGACGTGGGCTCGTCGAACAGGATGATCTCCGGGTCTACCGAGAGTGCGGCGGCGATGGCGACCTTCTGCTTCTGGCCTCCGGACAGCTCGTGTGGCGCGCGCTTGATCAGGTGGCTGATACCGACCCGGTCCAGGGCTCTTTTAATGTCGTCTTTACCCGAAGGCATATTACGCGCCTGGAGGCCGAACTTGATCTCGTCCTCCACCAGCGGCATGAATAACTGCGAGTCCGGATCGTCGAACACAACGCCCATGAACTCGCCGATCTCGCCGATGGTATACTCTTTCACGTCCCGGCCTTTCAGCTTCAGCGAGCCCTCGAAGTCGCCGCTGATGTCATGGTGCAGCGCCCCGAACATCGCCCGGCAGAGCGTCGTCTTCCCGGCGCCCGAGCGGCCGGTGATCAATAAAAACTCGCCTTTGTTCACCTGCAGGGTAATGTCCTTGAGCATGGGCCCTGTGCCGCGCGGATATTTATAGGTAAAATGGTGGAACGTGATCACTGTTCTTCCTCAAGCGATTCTCAATATTGTACAGCAATGTACAATCATGTTCATTGCTTATAAATGTAGCGGCATTTTACTATAATGGGCGGTTAATTATAATAAAAATCGGGCTCCGGTTATTGTGTTCCGGCCCGGCTCATAAAAACGAAGTTCGTCCATAGAATGACAAAGAAGAATGTCACAAAGGTGGCAAAGCCCAGGATAATGCTGTATATCGCCGGGATCTGCATTGGAAAGTATGCCGTGAGCCCTACGATGATGCCGGTAACGATGGCCGCGGTTATCAGGAATGTAAGCTGTGACATCATATCCCTCTGTACGTTTTTCGACTGATTAACGCAAGGGGTATCGCCGTCATGATGTAACGGGAATGTGCTACGTTTGATTACTTACTATTTTGTAACTATGAATATTAAAGCGTTGCGACCGGTCGGGTAACAGGCCCATAAAACGGTATACATTGCAGCGATATCAATAACTCCTGAGATAGTTAGACGATGCAGCCATAATCGTTATTATAATCACACCAAATAATTTTTATCAATTGTTGCGCAATGAGGCCAGACCTTCATACCTCCTGGCTGTTGACGCCCCATTACTTCACCACACCCGCTCGCCGATTCTGTATATTGCCGAGCGCAACAATTCTTATCATATGCTGCCCAATCCGCTCCGGGAATGGGGAGATGACGACGACGCAACGTTTTCGCTTCGCCGTTTCGTGAAAATATATATAAAATGTTCGACAGAAGGATATCTGGTGAACGTAATGACGCCTGCAGAAGCTTTTAAGGGCGCTGCGGCCTTTTATACATAACGATGAAGTTTCGCGGCTGGCTGCTTGATGTGGATTACATCGTAGAGAACGATCGTCCCGTGATCAGGATGTGGTGCCTGGACGACGAGGGCCGGAGCGCCGTCATCTTCGATCCGACCTTCGAGCCTTATTTCTACGTAGTCCCTTACGGCGACGTGCCTATCGCGTCGATCGAAAACATATCGGACGTGGTGGGCGGCGAGGTGCTGAAGCCGGTCAGGGTGGACGTGGTCGACCGCAAGAACTTCGGCGATCCTATCAAGTGCTACAGGATTTTTACGCGGCTTCCCCGCGACGTGCCCTACCTGCGGGAGCAGGCCGCCAAATTCGGCGACGTCAGGGAAGCGGATATCCTGTTCGGCGTCCGCTACATCATCGACCGGCGGCTCATCCCCATGGGCGGCATCGAAGCGGAAGGCGAGCCGGTCGAGGTCGAATACGCCGGGACGGGGATGATATGCAATCGCCCGAAAGCGTTCGCCCGGGAGGACGAGCCGGGACTCAAGATCATGGCCTTCGACTGCGAGATGTACAATCCCCACGGCATGCCCGGCGCCAAAACTGACCCGATCGTGCTCATCTCAGTAAAGACCGGCCTGGAGCAGCGCGTCTTCGAGGCTAAGGACAACGATGACCGTGACATCCTGAAGGAGTTCATCCGGTATATACAGGACTACGATCCGGACGTGATCGTCGGCTACAACCAGGACTCCTTCGACTGGCCTTACATACAGGACCGGGCGAAGCACCACAAGATCAAGCTCAGCGTCTCGAGAGACGGGTCGACACCTATCTCTGGCCGGGGCGGCATCCAGAAGAAAGTCAAGCTGATCGGGCGGCTGAACGTCGACCTGTACCAGGTCGCGGCCCGGGACGTGGACGGCATCAAGATCAAGACGCTGGACAACATGGCCGATTTCTTAGGCGTCATGAAAAAGGAGGATCGCGTCAACATCCCGGGGGCACAGATCGCCGCCTACTGGACGGACCCGGCGAAGCGTCCGACGCTGATACAATACAGCATGGACGACGTGATAAGCACTTATGGCCTGGCGAAGGAGCTCCTGCCGCTGCAGTACGAGTTCGCCCGCATGGTCCACGAGCCGCTGGACAACGTGTCGAAGATGGGCCGCGGCCGGCAGGTGGAGGCGTACCTGGCCTACATTGCTTATGAGCATGGCGAGCTGATCCCGTCGAAGGGCGGCTCGGTCGAGACCTATGCCGGGGGTTTCGTGTTCGAGCCGGTCAAAGGCCTGCACAAGAGCGTGGCTTCGCTGGACTTCTCGGCCATGTACCCGTCGATTATGATCAACTATAACATTTCGCCGGATACCGTGTGCCTGCCCGGCGAGGAGAAGGACTGCTCGGCCCCGGCGCCGGAGGTCGGATACCGGTTCCGGAAGGCGCCGGAAGGCTTCTTTACCACGATACTGAAAGGGCTGGTCCATCACCGGATAGCACTGAAGAAGAAGCTGGCGACTATGGACAGGAAGGATCGGGAATACCGGTTCCTCGACATCCGGCAGAAGACGATCAAGATCCTCACCAACGCGTTCTACGGCTACACCGGCTGGGCGGCCGCCCGGTGGTACCGGCGGGAGTGCGCCGAAGCGACGTCGGCATGGGGCCGGTTCTTCATCAAGAAGGCCAACGACATCGCGATCGAGATGGGGCTGGAAGTGCTCTACGGCGACACCGACTCGCTATTCGTCAAATATATGGATGGTAAAGGCTTGCGTGAGAAGGTGCGGGAGTTCATCGATCGCGTCAAGAAAGAGCTGCCGCTGGACATGGACGTGGACAACTACTACCGGATCATCTTCTTCACCGAGTCCAAGAAACGATATGCCGGGCTCACCGAGAAGGGGGAGATCGTCGTCCGCGGCCTCGAAGTCCGGCGGGGCGACTGGTGCGGCCTGGCCAAAGAGCTGCAATCGGAGGTCATCCGGATCATCCTCGAGGAGGAGAACCCGGGAAAAGCCGCGAAGTACGCGAAGGATACGATACGCCGGGTCCGGGAGGGTACAGTACCGCTGGGTGAGCTGGTCATCCATAAGACGCTGACCAAGAGCGTCACCCGGTACGAGAGCGCTCAGGCGCATGTCAGGGCGGCCGAGAAGGCGATGGAGCTGGACATGGCCTCGGAAGTGGGCAATAAGATCAGCTACGTCATCGTCCGGGGCCCGGGCATATTGAGCGATCGCGCCTACCCGGCGGAAATGTTTAATAAGTTCAAGGACGGCAGGCTGTATACGAAAGACCGCACCTATGAGCTGGACTCGGATTATTACATCGATAAACAACTGATCCCTACGGCCATGAGGATTCTGGGGTATTTCGGGTACACCGAGGACGAGCTGAAAGGCCGCAGCGTGCAGGGTACGCTTGAGGCATTTTTCTAACCATCAGTTAATTTGTTTTTATCACAAAATATTAAAAATAATATATCGATAAATTATCAAGTAATCTTTATATAATCCCTTGCGGGATTAAAATTTATGGCCTGCGCCGTTTCCTTGAAACCTGTTGCATTGGTATTAATTGTATTTCTGGCGAATGTGATATTTTCTCTTCCTGCAATAGCTGCGGATAGTAATGATACGTTTCCTCCTGTCGAGTGGCAGACCACGTACGGTGGTGCGTACAGCGATGTCGGCTATTCTGCGGTCCCTGTCCCCGACGGCTACCTGGTGGTCGGCGTGACTAAATCGTACGGGAACGGCAGCTATGATACCTGGCTGCTTAAGCTGGATAATGCCGGCAACGTCCTGTGGAACCGTACCTACGGCGGCACCGGGGGAGACTGGTGTTATGGCATCATGCCTGCTTCCGATGGCAATTACGTGATGGTCGGAGCCACGAACAGCTGGGGTGCGGGCGGCTTCGACATCTGGCTGGTCAAGGTGAACGGGGATGGCGACCAGATCTGGAGCAAGACCTTCGGCGGGCCCAACGGGGACGCGGGGTTTGGTGTCGCCCCGCTGGCCGACGGCGGCTTCGCCGTCACCGGGTACTGGAGCCAGAATAGCGGCCTTACCGACTTCGCCCTCATCCGCACTGACAGGGATGGCGAAGTGCTCTGGGACCATTTTTATAATTACGGGGACCAGGACTGGGGCAAAGCGATCGTCGCGGCCAGGGACGGCGGCTTCGCGATAGCTGGATGGACATCAACGCCGGGCAGAAATGCCCAGGCATACATCATAAAGACGGATGGCAACGGCAACCTGCAGTGGCAACGCGCTTACCATTACGACAGCAGCGATACCTACGGCTACGGCATTGTCCAGGTCGAAGACGACGGCTACATCTTCGGCGGCTATACGGCGGCGGGCGAAAACGGCGGCGTCGACGTCTACGCCATCAAGGTCGACAGGGACGGCCACTGGTTGTGGGAGAAGACCACCGGGCTGGCGAAGGACGACTACGGATTCAACGCCATATCCTACGGCGACGGCTATGTGTTCGGCGGGTATTCCAGCTCGTTCGATCCCGTCCTCTGGAAACCGTACCTTGCCAGGACCGATCGCGATGGCAACCTGATCGACTACCGCAGCTATGGCCCGGAAAACGTCAGCGTAAAGGCCGGCCTGTCGATAAAGACGGCCGACGGCGGGTTCCTTTTCGTGGGCAACACCAACGAGTATGGCAGCGGGAAGGACGACGTTTTCGTAATGAAGCTGGGCGGCTCGCCGGTCGCGCCCCCGGCGGAAGACATCGTGGCCAAAGCGGCGGTCCCGGTCGCGGCCGTCGCAGCCGGTACCGGGATAAGCTTCCTGGGACTGTTCCTCGGCAGGATATTCGATACCCTGTCCGGATTTTTTAATAAGTTGTGGGATAGCCTGGGCGACTTCTGGGATTCGATCATGAAGATACCCGCCGTCAACGCGGTGTACAAGCTGATCTATGGCTTCTTTAACACAAACCTCAGGTCCGTGGTGATCGGGCGGATGAACAAAATCACGGTGGCCACTGCGACAGAACGCGTACCTCTCCTCGCCGGGCTGTCCGGGGCCGAACTGGTAGCGATAGCCCTTTCGGCCGTATTGTTCGGACTGGCATACCTCATTGCCAAAAGGATCGACCTGTTCCAGCTGGATAACCTGATCCTGTACATCTTTATTGCAGGCTTCGTAATGTCGCTCCACGACCTGGCGCATCGCTATTACGCCCGAAAATACCAGTCCGTCGCGGAATACAAGGTCTGGGGCTTTGGCACGGTGATCGCATTCCTGACCGCGTTCTTCTTCGGGGTCACATATGCGGTGCCTGCCCGAACGGTCATTAATGGCGCTAGCAAGATGGGCCTGAAAGAGCAGGCTATTGTCTTCCTATCCGGGCCGATGATCAGCGCCATCCTGGCCCTCGCGTTCCTGCTGCTGGTGCCCTTCGGCGGGCTGCTGAAGACCATCGGCCTGCTGGGCGGCTCGATGAATCTGTTGTCGGCCGTGTACAGTCTCACGCCCTTCCAGCCTATGGACGGCAACAAGGTCTACAGGTGGAAAAAAGGTATCTGGGCCGCCGTCTTCGTGCCCCTGCTGCTCCTGTACCTGGGCATCACAATCTTCGTGCAATGATTTGTGGGATAAAATATTTTCAGCGAGGAGCTGACGATGAAAGATCGCTATGATGTCATCGTGGCAGGGGCGGGACCGGCCGGATCGGTGGCGGCGAAGACCGCTGCAATGAACGGCCTTAGCGTGCTGCTTCTCGAGAAGCGGCAGGAGATCGGCGAGCCGGTCAGGTGCGCCGAAGGGATATTATGCGATCGCCTGACTGAGTTCACGCCGCCGGACCCGCGATGGATATGCGGGCGCGTCCGGCGGCTGCGCATACATACGAAAGACGTCACCCTGAGTTTCAACGACGAACGCGACGTCATTTATATTACGGATCGTAAGATCTTCGATCGCGAGCTGGCCCGGTCGGCGGCGGCCGCCGGCGCCGACGTCGTGACCAAGACGCAGGTGACCGGGCTGATCGTCAACGGCGGACAGGTATGCGGTGTCAAAGGCAAGTGCCGCAGCGACGAGTTTACGGCCGCGGCGCAGGTCGTCGTCGCTGCTGATGGCATCGAGTCCCGGATCGCGCGATGGGCAGGCATCGACACGACGCTGGGCCTGAAAGATATCGTATCCTGTGCCCAGTACCACCTGACCGATATCGATATCGATCCCGGGCAGATCGAGCTATACTTCGGCAGCGACCTGGCCCCGGGGGGCTACGCCTGGGTCTTCCCGAAAGGCGAGCGCGAAGCGAACGTCGGGCTGGGCGTCGTGTATCATGGCCGGAAATCGCGAAGCTCCGCAGAGCATCTCGACGACTTTGTCCGCGCCAGGTTCCCGGGAGCCAATGCCATTAGTATCGTAGCCGGCGCCGTCCCCATCAGCGGCCTGATACCGGTGATATCGGGAAACGGCATCGTCGCAGTCGGTGACGCCGCCCGGCTCAGCGATCCGCTGACGGGAGAGGGCATCCTGAACGGGATGATCAGCGGGCGCATTGCGGGCAACGTGATCGCCGACTGTATCCGGAAGAGCGATGTGACGGCGGCCGCGCTCCGGCAATATGACATTGAGATGGCAAAGGTGCTGGGCCCTGCCCTGGAGCGGAACTACGCTCTGAAAGAACACCTGCGCAACGCCGGTGACAGACAGTTCTCCCTCTTGTTCCGTACTGCCCGGGCCTTGGGCGCCGAGAAGTACCCGACTTCGGCCGTGATCAACGAGGTCTTTTACCCGAAGAGCCGCCGGGCCGCCACGTTAATGCACCTGATCGTACGGTGACAGGCCATTTTACTTTCACGCCGCATTCTGATTTTTCTTATATACCTGTCCGTGGTATCTACGATCGATGGGAGAGAAGTACCATACGCTGGAAGAGCGGATGAAGATACTGGCCGACGGGACGAAATACGATAGCTGCAACAGTACCACAACCTGCCACACTTTCACGCCCGACGGCCGGTGTATCCAGCTCTACAAGACGCTGATGACAAACAGCTGTAGCGGGGAATGTCTCTACTGTCCGAACCGGTGCGGCCGGGAAGCCACGCGGGCTTCCCTGTCGCCCGATGAAATCGTCAAGATCACATGGGACTTTTACCGAAGGAACGCAATCGAGGGCCTGTTCCTTTCATCCGGAGTCATTGGCGACCCCGAGCTGACGACGGAGCGGCAGCTCGACGTGCTAAGGACCCTGCGGGGCAGCGGCTTCAACGGGTACGTCCACGTCCGGCTCATGCCAGGGGTGCCCAGGGACATGATCCGGGAGGTATCGCTCCTCGCCAATAAGTTCGGAGTGAATGCGGAGACAACTTGCCAGTCACGCTATGACGAGATATGCCCGAACTTCGACTACAGGAACGACATCCTGCGCCGGATGGAATGGACGTACGGCGCCGTCCGGCAGCGCCGATCGGAAGTGCGCTACGGGGAAGGAATTATCGGGGCGAACGATACCCAGTTCGTCGTCGGCGCGACCGGCGAGCCGGATAGCGAAATAATCGACACCATCGGCCGGTTCATGGACAGCTACGGGCTGCGCCGCCCGTTCTTCATGAGCTTCGACCCGGTACCCGACACGCCGCTGTCCGGCAATAAGGCTTCGCCGCTATGGCGGGAGGCCCGGCTGTACCAGACGTCCTACCTGCTGAAAGACTACGGGCTGAAGCCCCGGGACCTGGAGACCGTGCTGGACGACCGCGGCTTCCTGCCCGACGACGATCCCAAGCTGGTGCTCGCCCGCCTGAACCGCGACGCGTTCCCGGTCGACGTGAACCTTTCGACTTACAGCGAGCTGATCCGCGTGCCTGGCATCGGGCCCCGCACGGCAAACCGCATCGTCCGCTGCCGGCCGGTGCTCAGCTACGTACAGCTGGCGTCGATGGGAGTCGTCATGAAACGCGCCCGGCCGTTCATCAAGCTGGGCAACAGCCGCCAGACCGACCTGGAGGCGTTTGTGTGATCATCGGCTACAGGCGGGACGTCGATGACGTGCTCAGGGCCGCGATAGCGCTGAAACGCGAGCCATCGGCCACCCTGGTCTGCGGGAAGAATACCCGGGACGTCAAAGAGAAGCTAAAGCTATACCGCGGAGACGCGAAGGTCATGGTCGAGGCGCTCGTGCCGCACGTGCCCACGGCCGTCAGGCTGAAGCTCCGGGAACGGCCTCCCCGGGTCGGCAGCCGGTGTCAGCCCTCGCTGCATACATACATCACATTCTCTCTGCGACACAGGCAGTGCGTGCCCGACGAGCTTGTCCGCCTCATCGCCTCGTACTACCCTGACATCGGGCAGGCGCTGGCCCGCAAGGACGGGCTCGCGAAGAAATATTTTTTCATGCATATGGAAGTGCTCCGGGAGATCGAACGCCTCAAGGCACACACCCGGCCGCGGCCGGCCGGCGGCCTGATGTACGTGGAGATACGCCCCGATCACGACGTCGTCGACCTCTATCTCGAGTGGATCGCGAAGCGAGTCAACGATCGGGCCTCCGTTGTCAAAGCGCATGATGACAGCTACTATCTGGCCAACGCGAACCTCCTCGGGCACGATCTATGGATAAAAAAGATATCCGACGAAGAGGCCCGCCGGTTAATCGGCGACCTGCCGCAGGATGACTTCTCGACCTGGGAAACGTACTACGACTCGCAACTGATCGAAAGCCGGCGTAACAAAACCTTCGCGAAAAAAATGCTGCCCGCTAAGTACTCCTACATCAGCCCCGAGGTCCGGCTGGAGCGGCTGAAAATCGAGCATGGCATTTCGAAACATAACCTTGACGATTTCTTTTAATCTAATGCAATTATAATTTTATAGCTCAGTCAATGCAACTCCTGTCACACTCGTCAGGAACGCCAGGTAGCCAGGAGCGCCAAGGACTGATTAGTTAAGGCCGTATCACAATATCTGTATCAGTACTTCCTGGCTTGCTGTTTATTGTCTTCTATGCCATGCGTCTAGTCACGAAAACACGAAACTACCTTTTTTAGATTACACAAAATCACGAAGGCCACGATAGCACGGTTAATCCGCGAAGGGCACGATTAAAGGCACGAAGACACCAATGGCACGGTCTGGAACACGAAAGAATCACTAAAGGTTGAAAGCACTAAGACTAAAACAAGTAAAGGACGATGCCGTGTCATCCTCTCGCACTCTCATACCCTTACAAGTAAACGGTCGCATGCCATGGTCTCGCACCAGTCAGTTTCCGGGGCAGCGTTCCTTTCATGTTTTAGTCTTCGTGTCTTCGGGCCCTTCGAGCTTCTTTCGTGTTTCAGACCGTGCCATTGGCGGCTTCGAGAATTAATCGTCTATTAGTGCTCTTCACGGATTAACCGTGCTATCGTGGCCTTCGAGCTTTAGTGTAAGCCTAAAAACAAGTTTAGTCCCATGAAAATATTTTCTGTTTATGCATGCGCAGTAGTAAAGCGCGCCAAGTTCGCCACGTACCGCCAGGTTCGCCAAGGTTTAATAATAGGGATTCACGCTTGCCATAAAAGACGTGGCGAGCCTGGCGGTTCTTGGCGAGCCTGGCGCGCTGTACCGCTGCGGATAGCCTTGATAAGGCCCGATTTTCATTAGCCTTCACATGATAATACCCATTTTCATTAACGAGTGTTTTCGTGATTGGACGCAAACCCGGACCATCGATAATACAACAAGCACGGAACTACTGTGTATAGGCTTGGCGCTCCTGGCTTCCTGGCGTCGACGCGACCGGAGGGTCGAACGCTTGTTTATTGGCGAGCGTGACAGGGGTCGCATAGCCTGTACAAGGAAAAGTTACTTGAACTCGAAGTGTTCCGTGCCGGACTGTCCCTTGACGGGTTCCTCGACGGGCTCCAGGTTTTCAATGACTCTTTTGCGCTTACGCATAATCTCTTCTTTCCGTCTATCGCCCGGTTTCTCGTGAGGCATCGATATCACCCATGATCAATTAACATGTATCATAAAAGAGATTTGCCGTATTACGCCCTTAAAGCTCGTACTCAGGCGGCTTCGTGGTCCGTTTCCGGTGGCCGGGCTCGTGCTTTCTTTCGATGTCTTCCTCTCGCGGGTTGGCTCTGGCGGAGTCGACCCAGGTGACCACGCCGTGCTGCATCTCCTGCATCCCGTCGGGGGTGGCGATGTACTGGCGGGCCGAGTCAGCCTGCGGCCAGTCAGGTATCTGGTGAAACGCGTAAAACTGCCGCCCCTGCTGCACGATCTCGTCCGATGTCCCGAGTTCCTCTCTCGGCGGGGTATAGGTCTCTTTATCTTCGTCAGGCGCCTTTCCCGGCCGCCTGCCATGCTCGTGTAAGCGGGTCTGTCGCGCCATTTGATCGAGGTATTATATTCTGCGACTTCATTAACGATAGGCGAAAAAAACGCGGTTATGCCTGCTGCCGCTCGCGCGAACGGTCAGTTCATTTCCTGAGCTCGAGCGATATCACAGCGTGTTTTAAGCTGGAGCCTGCCTCGATGTTCAGCGCCCCGAACGCGCTCCCCTCGAACAGCCGGCGCTTGAACGCGAAAGCGATCCCGTGGCCGCGGGCGATGCGATCCGGGCTGCCGGAGGCGAAAAAGGTGCCTTCGTCGATGCGCAGCAGGCCGTACTCAAGCGGCCTGCGTACGTCGACGAACACGCCGTTCATCCTGACATGATAGGGCAGGACGACGGCGGCCTTGAACCCGGCGGGGACGTCCTTCGGCTTCAGCCCGATCTCGGCACGGTACCACCCGTTGGCGGCGATCTTCCACTGTAGCAGCGCGCCCGCGCCTCCGGCGAAGGTAAGCTTCTTACAGGACGGCACCGGCTTCGGTCCGTCGCGGTGGTACGAGCCCGGGGCGAAGACCAGGCCGTCGAACGGCGTGGCCGCGGCCTCGACGGGCTCCTCTTCCTCGTCGATGACCGACAGGGACGTGATCGTGCTCTCTTTGCCTTCAAGGAAGACGGCCGCACACGGGAACGAACTGTTGCCGGGTATGCGGCTGTCGAGGCTTCTGTCGAGGCCGGGGAATCCTAACACCAGGCTGATGCGGGCCATCTCGGGCGAGACGTCCAGCTCCAGGTTCCGGAGCACTGCGTGAACGCCTTCGAGCTCGGGCGGGAGATAGCAGTCGCAACCTGCAGCGTCGTTGCCGTGCGCGGGCTTGTTGTCGCGCGTCCGCTCCAGCGTGTCCATGGCGTCCATGACCCGGGCGGCGAGCCCGTCGTTCTTCAGTGTAAGCGCGACCTGCAGCGCCTCTTCCAGGCATTCGGACGCCTCAGAGAAATGACAGACGCACCGGTGGGCTTCCGCGAGCCCGATAAGCGAGCCTGCCACTTCCGGGTTGTTATAGATCGGCCGCCGGATGGCCGCGGCCTCGCTGAAGGCCTGCGCAGCGTCCGTGTACTTGCGTAAAAGCAGGTTCACGCTGCCGATGCTGTTGAGCACGCCGGCGATGTCGTCGTTCAGCGAGCCGTCCCGGTTCTCGCTGCGCAGCGAGAACAGCGCGATCTTCAGCTCGGAGAGCGCCTCGCTGTACATCCCTTTTGCCGCCATGGCTCTGGCTCTCTCGCTATGGGTCATGCCGATCCGGGCAAGCCGGGTCAGCTTCTTCCGGGCAGCCATCAAACAAATGTTCGTATGATCGTTTATATAACCATCGAAGAAATAGGCCACAAATAACAGCCAGGCGGTCGGCCTCGCGCGCGCGTGCGCATGCTCCGGCCGGGCATGCGACGGCAACCCTGCACTTTTTCATCGTTTCTCCCGGCTAAAATACTGAGCATTGCCATTGCAGGGATACGACGATGATAATGGCAGTATAAACGTCAGCTCTTCTTGATCTTGATGCCTTCCTTCGTGTCCTCGATGGTGATGCCGAGGTCTTTCAGCCGGCTGCGGATCAGGTCCGAGGTCTCGAAGTCTTTCTTCTTGCGGACGGCCTGCCGGATGTCGACGATCAGCTTCAGTAATTCTGACGAGAGCACGTCCTCGCCGGCCGGTGCGGTCCAGCGTATCCCGAGGATGTCCGAGAAATGGGCATATAGCGCCATGATCTGATTGAGCTCGTCATGGGACAGGCTGCCGGACATCAGCCTGTTGATCTCGCGGGTGAAGTCGAAAGCCTCCGCGAGGGCTTCCCGGGTGCTGAAGTTGTCGTCCATGGCCGCGTCGAACTTCGCGCGGCTTTCCTCCGCGATCCGGGCGACGTCCTGGCCGGACGGGTCGCCGTCCGGCTGGCCGAGCCGCGACTGTATTTCAGCGACGGCGTTCTGCAGGCGGGCGTAGCCCTTTTTCGCCTCTTCCAGCGCCGCGTCGCTGTAGTCCAGCGGGCTCTGGTAGTTGGTGTTCAGGACGAAGAACCGGACGACCTCCGGCGGATATTGCTTCAGCACGTCCCGGATGAGGAAAAAGTTGCCCAGGCTCTTCGACATCTTTTCCTTGTTGATGAGCAGGAACCCGTTGTGTATCCAGTATTTCGCGAACGGCTTCTTGCCGGTAAACGCCTCGGACTGCAGCACCTCCGACTCGTGGTGCGGGAAGACGAGGTCCATGCCGCCGCCGTGGATGTCGATCTGTTCGCCCAGCAGCTTGATCGACATGGCCGAGCACTCGATGTGCCACCCTGGCCGGCCTTTGCCCCAGGGGCTGTCCCAGTAGATGCACTCGCCCGGCTTCGACGCTTTCCACAGCACGAAGTCCATGGGGTTCCGTTTTCTCTCATCGACCTCGACCCGGGCTCCGACGCGCAGCGCTTCATAAGACTGGTGGGATAAGGCGCCCACGTCCTCCGTCATGCGATCGATGCTGAAGTAGACGCTACCGTCAGACTCATATGCGTATCCTTTCTCGACCAGTCTTTTGATCATGTCGAGAATCGAGTCCATGTTCTCGCTCACCCGCGGGTAGTAGTCGGCCCGCATCACGTTCAGCCGGTCGAAGTCCTCGAAGTACGCCGCGATGTACCTGCGCGAGATCTCCAGCGGCGTGAGGTTCATTTCGGCCGCCCTCCGGAGGATCTTATCGTCCACGTCGGTAAAATTCTGCACGTAGATAACGTTATAGCCCCGGTATTTCAGGAAGCGGCGGATCACGTCGAACACGATGTACGACCGCGCGTGGCCCATGTGGCAGTAATCGTAGACCGTCGGCCCGCAGACGTACATCCGCACGACCATGTCCTGGATCGGCTGAAAGTCCTCCACGGACGATGTCAGGGTATTATAGAACCGTAGTGGCATGTCGGATATCGTATTATTATCGTGGAAACGTAATAAACGCTACGGCAAAGCCATACGCTATCGGGACTATTCATTCAGCGCCTTTTTACGCTGGCGAATCCAGCGGCGCACGATCTCGGGGACGACCAGTACGACGATCGCAAGCGCAAGGCTGATGTAAAACCCGGTGGAGCCGATGTCGTCGAGCGACGAGCCCAGCATGACCAGCACGAACGCGGCCGGCAGTTCCCCGATGACCGTGCCGATCATGAAGTCCCGGAAGCTGATGCGGGAGATGCCGGCGATGTAGCTGACGATGTCGAAGGGCAATACGGGTATCAGCCGCAGGAACACGATGAAACGCCAGCCACGGGACTCGATAGCCCGGTCGATGCCCGGGATGCGGCCGGAAAAGCGGCCCCGGAGGTAGTCGTGCAGCAGGTACCGGGCGACGTAGAACGCCAGTATGGCGCTGAGCGTGGTGCCGGCCAGCGACCAGAGCAGGCCCTGCCAGAACCCGAACAGGAAACCGCTCGCCAGGGTGAACGGGGTCGCCGGGAGAAAGAAAAACGGCCGCAGGACGCTGACAGCCAGGTATGCCAGCACGGCCAGCGCCCCGAACGAGCTCACCATGTCCCTGATGCCCTCCGGGGTCACGTGCTCGTAAGCAGTCAATATCTTATCCGGGCCTGTGACGATGATCGCGCCAGCCAGCAAGGCTATCCAGAGAGAGACGGCCGCAATACGCAGGAAATACGGGCTCTTCAGGTCCACGCGTTCCATATGGGCATGATAGAATATAAAAGCCTTCCACAGCGGGGGAGTGGCGGCCGCAGAGTAAAACTATTTAGGATGACAGGCCTATACAGGCTGAGTCCCATGACACACCCGCTGCAGTCCTACTTTTACGACGTCAAGGACGGTCACATACCTGATCAGGTGGCGAAGGACGATATCACCGGGCTGGTGAACGACCCCGACCTCGTCCGGGACGTCTGCGCCTGTTTCCGCGACCGGAACAACCTCGACGCCACGTGTTACGCGATCGGGAAGGTGTACGACGTCGGCGGAGAAAGCTACGGATGCGTCTCTATCCTCTCGGAGGACGTGACCAACATCATCGGAGAACCGCTTGATGACGTTCAGGAACAGATCAACTTCATGCTGATCAACACGTACCTCGAGTTCCGGCGCGTCTGCAACGGCAGCGCGGAAATCTTCGATGCATGGGACGGATACGTGGACACCGTCATGTCCAAAAGCTTCCTGCCACTCTACGAGAACGGCATACGTGCCCGGCTCATCTACAACGGCCGCATCCACGCGGCCCGGTTGCCCACCGTCGTCTTCGTCGTCTACCAGCAATACGATGCGCTATACAGGTAATTATGCCTGAAAAGAAAACAGAGGAAGTTGTCAGGTTGATCAGGCACTCAACACAAAGTTCACAGAGTCCCCGGAGTATAGCCTTTTTATGTAAGCAACGACTATCTGTACTCGCTTATGATTCCAGGTAAAGATTACGTAGGGCTTGGCGTGGGCGCGGTGATTGTCCGGGAAGGCAGGGTGCTGATGCTGCTGCGCTCGGACGCCTGCCGGAATAACCGGGGCCTGTGGACTATCCCGGGCGGGATGGTAGAGGTATCCGAGGGACTGGAGGACGCCGTACGCCGGGAAGTGATGGAAGAGACGGGGCTGCGGGTACTCTCAGTCGCGTTCCTTTCGGTATCCGATCGCGTCTTTGACGGCGAGCACTGGGTCAGTATCCTGTATCGGTGCGAAACAGAAGGCGAGCCCGCGAACACAGAGCCGGAAAAGCACAGACAGATCGCGTGGCGGGGCCTTGATGACCTGCCGACCGGCATCACGCTGCCCAGCCGTGACGCCATTGACGCTTACCGAATGACCCGGGGCCTGTAAGTGTATTGAGTCGCCGGGATATGCGGCGGGTGATATGGCCCGGATACCGACCCGTCCCAAGTGCCCCCCGTGCCCTCTATGGCCTTTGTGTTCGCTCATTTTTGTAATACGGGCTATATAATTGGGGCGATAACAGGCCTTATATGAAGTGGATGGCATTGGCGTGCATCTTCCTGGTGCTCATGGTCGGCATCGGCGAAAAGACCACACATTTTTCCATTAAATACAGCGACTCAAAGGCGTTCACGCCGGGCACCGGGCGGGCGCTCGAGGACGCGTACCGGGCGGTGGACAGTACCCTGGGTAACCTGCCGAAGGCGATCAAGGTCGTGGTGGTCGACGGCGACGAGATGGATAACGTCGGCAAGCACGTGGAAGCGTTTTCGGCCTGGAACACGCAGTCGAGCACAATCGTGTTGCGGGGCGATACGCTGAAGGATAAAAAATCGCTCGGCGTCGTGGCCAAACACGAGATCTGCCATCTCGCGCTGAACGATATCCTGGAGAAGAAAGGCAAGAGCAATTACGCGTGGATGGAAGAAGGTATCTGCATGGTCGTCTCCAACGAGCCGCTCGACGATGTGAAGGTGGCGAAGTACATCACCTCCAATGGCTTCATGAGCCCGCAGGAGATCGCGAAGGCAATCGACTGTAAGGACTACGAAGTATGTAAGAACGGCTACCTGCAATCGTTCAGCCTGTGTAAAAAAATCTCCCAGCGTTATGGCATGAGGACGCTCGTCGACGTCATCAAGTCACCGAACCCGGACTTCGAGGTCGCGTTCAGGCAACTTACCGGCCAGGATTTCAAGCGGTTTTATAACGAGTGGAGAGCTTCGGTCGAAGCGGATGCGAGAGGTAAAGCGTCGCCTCGCAGCCTTACGATTCATGGATATTTGTGCCTGGACGAGGCCTGCTAGCTAGAAATATATAGCAGGCAGGCGTTGATGGTAGATGCATGCTCAAGATCGCCATACCTCACAGGATATACTCGGAAAATAAGGTGAAGATAAAAAACATCATAAAAAAGTACGGCATGTCCTGGGACAGCGGAAAGAACGGGTGGGTCAACGCGGCGACGGGCGACGGGGTCTACATAGACCGGGCCATCATGGACATGATCCTGAGCGACTCCTTTTCCGGGGATATGCCCATGACGATGTTCGTCGAATCCTCGAACACCGACTTCATCGGCGAGATCGGCGAAAAAACCCGGGCCATAGGCGGCACGGTCACCGAAGAGGCGGCCCCTGCGGGCATGCGGTCGGCGCCTCCGGTCACGCCGGCGCCGGTCAGGCCGCCAGCGCCTGTAAAGCCCGGAAAGGGGGACATATTCACCCGCCTGCAAATCCGCGACGCAGAAGGCTGCAACACGGCGGAGTTCACGGAAAAAGCGGCCGAAGACCTGAGGGACATCAACCGCCGGTGGGAGCGGCGGAAGGCGCAGATATTGCGGGAATACGAGCGCATCGGCATGGACGAAAATGATATCGACCGGTTCCTGCACCGCGAAGAGATCGCGTTCCGGAAGTCCAACGCGTGCTGGGTGACCGGGGAATTCCCGTCGGCACAGGCCGGGAACGGCGAAGACCGGTAGGAAGTCTTCAACGTACACGTATTTTTAGACGATTCTCATGGAAACAATGGCGGCGAACGCCATTCGACAATTTTAAGCCGCCAAACCTCTATATAGTCCGTTCCGTCATATCTAAATCCGGCTATGAAAAGGACGTTTGCCATCTGGCGCCCCGGGCGGGCCGCTAATGGCAACCGTAAGGACGTTTGCCACCAGGCAACCCGGATGGGTACTAATGGCAACCGTAAGGACGTTTGCCACCAGGCAACCCGGATGGGTACTAATGGCAACCGTAAGGACGTTTGCCACCAGGCAACCCGGATGGGTACTAATGGCAACCATAAGGACGTTTGCCACCAGGCGCCCGGTACGGGCCGAGGACGGCAATCGTTAAATATCGAAGCGGCTTTAGAGTAAGTCCAAAGGAGGCCGATTGTTGTGGTAAGCACATCGAACGACACCGAATCCAGAGACAAGAAGAACTTTGGTCTCATTAATGAGAACGGAGAGGAAGTGGGAACGTACAGTGGTGCCCAGCCCAGGGACGCGGCGCTTAAGGCCGCTAACAGGGGCGTAACGAACATCATTCTCCGGGAGAAGGGCACCAAGAAACTCCATTACTTCAAGGGCAAGAGGGAACTGGTCCCTGCCCCGGCCAACGCTCCGGAATGGATCAAGAAAGCGGCAGCCAGGAACCAGGGTAAGATCTTCAAGGCCAACGTGGAGAAGGCCGGCACGGCCAACCTCGAATACAGCGAGCTCGAGCGGAACCCGAAGTCGCTCTTCAAGGTGCCTGCCACCAAGAAATAAAGTCAAAAGCATTAATTTTTCTTTTACTTTTTACTTTTTCAATCATTATTTTGGCATATTTTTATATATCCATCGATATACTAGTGATTTAGTGATAGTTATGGCAAGGAAAGAAGTAAAAGGTGAAATCAGCGTCCGAGAGGCAGGCAGACGTGGCGGCAACACCACGAAGGAACGGCACGGCCCCGAATTCTACCGTGACATCGGCCACAAGGGCGGCCAGAAGGTCCGGGAGCTCATCGAGCGCGGCAAATCGGCCGAGCGGTAACCTGCCTGGCGATCCGGTACCAGTACAAGTAAGCTTGACCGGGTTTTATTCGTCCCGGTTAAGCCGATAATTCATAATTTCTTTTTTCTCCATCTGCCTTGCATACTGCCATCTGTACATTACTGAGACTATTATAGTTTCATAAATGTAAATGCAAAATCTTATTAAGGATTAGAGCAAACTATTGGATGTCCGGGGCTTACTTTAAAAGTACCCCCATCGGTGAATTCCTTAACCCTATAATCATATTATCACCAATAATTTTAATTAAGCCCCGGACGCTCGTCGTTTTTACTATTCGATTCTCGTGTTTACAGTAGGATGATCGTTACTTTCGCCGGGCTTTATCGATGAATACAATAATCGAGTCTTAAAAGTAAATCATATGCTAACACGATCATGTCACGACTGCCGTAACGGGCCGCTGTTCAGCCATGCGTTTCCGGACCGGCGGTGTACCGGCTTGCTCGCAGACAGGCCGGTTTCCGGTTTCACGCTGTCCTCCTGCTGGGATTGCCCGGGCTGGCAGCCGCCAATACGGCAAGGGACGAATGATAAAAAACCGAGTGCAGGGAGGGAGAGTTGAACTCCCAAAAAACAGATCTGCAGTCTGCCGCATTAGCCGCTCTGCCATCCCTGCGTCTTCGTCTCACTCATTGTTTCACGAAGGCAACAAAATAGTACGCCTTTATGAAACATATAAGTTTCGGGTTATATAGAGACTATTTAATATATTAACTTTACGAAAAATGGTACGCTGTGCGGGTAATTAATCAGCAACGTATATTTTACATGGCAGCGCAGATCGTTTTTCAGAAAATTTATTGCGCATGTCGCGGCCTTTGCGGACGTCGCATCTGGCGTCTGCTTCCATCATTTCTTACATAGCGGATACAGGACAATGCTTTTCTAGTCGGTCACGCCATAAATATTACCGGGGATAAAGATTGGACTACGTCAGCATCTTTCTCGATGAGAAGCGGCTGTCTTCCAGCAAGGGTACGATACGGCAGTACGACCAGGTGCTGCGGAGCTTCGTGAAATATACGGGCAAGCCGCCTGAGGCCGTGGCGAGACAGGACGTGATCAGGTACCTGAATCACCTCATGTTCGAAAGAAACCTTTCGAAAGCCACCGGGTCGAACGTCCTCAGCGTTTTAAAGTCATTTTACCGGTTCATGGTGGAAAACGGTAACGTAGAGTCCAATCCTACACGCGGCATCAGCAGCATCAGGCTGGACAAAAAGGCCCCGGTGTACCTGACGATACAGGAGATGCGTGACCTGATCGATACAGCTGTCGACCGCCGGGACCAGATCATCGTCCGGATGCTCTATGCGACGGGCGTCCGCATTTCCGAGCTGCTCAACATCCGCAAGCGCGACATCGACTTCGAGCGGCGGACGATTAAAGTCTTCGGAAAAGGCGCAAAAGAGCGCATCGTGCTCATCTCGGACGAGATGGCCGAAGAGCTGGCACAGTACTGCGAGCAGGAGCGTCTCGGGAACGAGGGCAGGCTTTTCGACCTGACGCCCCGCACGGTGCAGCGGGACATTAAAGTCCTGGCCCGCCGTGCCGGGATTACGAAGAACGTCACGCCGCACAAGCTGAGGCACAGCTTCGCCACCCACATGCTCCAGAACGGCGGCAACGTGGTGGCCATCCAGAAGCTCCTGGGGCACGCTTCGCTTAACACCACACAGATTTATACACACTACAACGTCGACGATTTGAAGGAGATGTACGGGCGCACGCATCCGCTCGGACACTGATCGCCGATTCGTGATGCCCGGGGCTGATGATTCCACATCAGAATCGGCCTGTATCCGCTATTTTACATGCCTGATGTTATATTCGCATATTATTATTAATATACAGTAATGTCACAGCCGTTTGCATATTCCGGCCAGTCAGGTATTCCTATGATCGAGATGACCTTGAACCAGTTCCAGTGCAAGCAATGCGGCAGCTGCTGTAAGTCGGACAGTATGATACCACTGACGCTCGACGACATTTTCCGGATAGCCGATTTCCTCGACCTCGGGCCGGACGAGTTCATGTCCCGGTACTGTACCGAGGTCTCACACGGGAACAGCGTCCCGATGCCTTACCTGAAGCGCGAAAACGGCTGCCCGTTCCTGGACGACGGCCTTTGCTCCATCCATTTCGTCAAGCCGCTGCTCTGTAAGTACATGCCCTCGACCATGTTCGGCAGCCTGCAGTATTTACGCAGCAAGATGCCGCCGTCGTGCGCGATCCATCACATGAAATCACGGGTACAGGTCAACGACGACGACAGGATACGCGAGAAGTACATGGTATCGATGATACTGACGTCCATTTACTACAGCATTCACAGCACGTTTATTTATGAGCAGGCGAAGCCCTACATTTACCGGATCCTGCTCATCAACCGGAACCGCAACAGCCTCTTCAGGGACCAGTCGATGGTGACGACCTGATCAGCGCCTGCGAGGCTTACGCGCGGCGGCCCGGGAAGCAGACGCCGGCCGGATAGGGGGGATCAGGCATTTCGCGCCATAACCGATCAGGTCTTTTCGCCCGGCTTTGATCAGCGCCGATCTGACCAGGTCATAGTTATCCGGGTTCTTGTACTGGAGCAGCGCCCGCTGCATCCGCCGTTCCTCGACACTCCTGGGCACGTATACCTCCTGGCCCGTGTAAGGGTTATAGCCGGTATAGTACATACAGGTGGACAGGGTCGACGGCGTCGGGGTGAAGTCCTGTACCTGCTCCACGTAATAGCCCATGTCCCGGACGTATTCGGCCAGCTTCACGGCGTCTTCCAGCGTACAGCCCGGGTGGCCCGCGATGAAATACGGGATGATGAACTGGTTCTTTCCGAGCTCGCGGTTGATCTCCCGGTATTTTTCCACGAACCGGTCGTAGGTCTCGATGGCCGGCTTGCACATGGCGTCCGTCACCGCCCGGGAAACGTGCTCCGGCGCCACCTTGAGCTGGCCGCTGATGTTGTTCTCGCAGATATGATAGAGATATTCCTCGTCCTGCATGGCCAGGTCGTACCGGATGCCCGAGCCCACGAACACGTTCTTTACGCCCGGCACCCGGCTGACCGCGTCCAGCATGCGAATGAGCTCCGCGTGGTCCGTGTTCAGGTTCGGACAGGGCGCGGGATAGAGACAGAGCCGGTCCCGGCAGGCGCCCTGCGTCGCCTGCTTCGCGCAGCCGAGCATGTACATGTCCGCCGTGGGGCCGCCGACGTCGGTGATCGTGCCCTTGAACCCGGGCATCTTCGTCAGCCGCGTCGCCTCGCGGACGATGGAGCCGGTGCTGCGGCTCTGGATAATCCGGCCCTGGTGGTTCGTTATGGCACAGAACGAGCAGCCCCCGAAACACCCGCGATGGCTGGTAATCGAGAACATGACGGTCTTCAGCCCGGGTATCTCCTGCCGGTAAGACGGATGCGGGCGCCTCGTGTAAGGCAGGTCATAGATCGCGTCCATCTCTGCCGTTGTAAGCGGATAGCACGGAGGGTTCTGGACAATGATCGTTTTCGGGTGGCGCTGGACCACTGTGCGGCCGTGGAACGGGTCCTGCTCTTCCGTATACATGCGGAAAGCCTCTGCGTAGGCGCGCCTGTCCGTCGACACGGTCGCGAAATCGGGCAGCTCGACGCAGCCCGTGAGCCCGGTGACGTCTCGAGTCTTATAGACCGTCCCCCGGACGTCCGTGATAGCGCTGACGGGCACGCCTTCGCTCAGCTTCCGGACGATCTCGAGCACGGGCTTCTCCGCCATGCCATAGGCGATCAGGTCGGCCGGGGCGTCGGCCAGGATGGACTGCCGGACTCTGTCGTCCCAGTAATCGTACTGGGCGAAACGCCGCAGGCTGGCCTCGATGCCGCCGGTGACGATCGGTGTCTTCTTGAACGTCTCCCGTATCCGGTTGCAGTAGACGGTCACCGCGCGGTCAGGCCTTTTACGGGGCTCGCCGCCCGGGCTGTAATCGTCGCTGGAGCGCAGCCGTTTGTTGGCCGTGTAGTTATTGACCATCGAGTCGACGTTGCCCGACGAGACCAGGAAGCACAGCCGGGGCTCGCCCAGCGCCGCGAAAGCCTCCTTCGAAGTATAGTCCGGCTGGGCTATCATGCCGGCCCGGAACCCGGCGTCTTCCAGTACCCGGCCGATAATGGCCGCGCCGAACGAGGGGTGGTCCACGAAGGCGTCGCCGTTTACGATAATGACGTCGCAGGCGTCCCATCCGAGCCGATCAGTCTCGCGGCGGGACATCGGCAGAAACCGGCCCCGGGCAACATTATGCATAGAGAATTATGGGTGCGCCTTCATAGAAAAAAGTATTTGCACGGTCATACAGCGGGTACCATTCTCGACAGAATCGCGTTCCTGTCGATCAGGCCGTGGTTCGTATACTGGTGCTGGTAGACGACGCGGACGATGCCTTTGCCTTCTTTGAGCACTTCAGTTTCATTATAGCTGTACGTCTGTCCCGCCCTGAGGATGACGGTCCGGTTATTCACGAACATGCTCACCGTCCCGTAACGGTCTGCGCTATAGATGACGGCATTATCGGCCCGGGCAGGCAGCGAGTAGATGCCGAAGAGCTTGTTGCCGGTGCCGGCGCCGAAGTTGCCTTTCAGCGTCAGCGCGTCCCCGAAGATCATGACCAGCGAGTCGTCCAGCGCAAAGCCGATGTCACCGTTGAGCTGCCGGGTGTTCTCGTTGAACCAGTAGCTGGGGAAGTTGACAGACCGGAACGGGACAGTGCCGTTGACGACCGTGCCGTTCGCGATCAGGTTATGCTCCAGGAAGACTACTCCGGCAGAAGTCAAACCGGGAGATGATGTGCCCTGGCCGTCAACGGCACGGACACACTGTCCCGCAATCGAAAATAGTGTCGCCACAAGGATTACCAACACTAATGTACGCCACCGGCCGTCCAATATCCCCACCAGTCAATCATCCGGTACAAATGCCAATATAACTAATCGACATTATTGCCGGAACGGCGACCTTCAGGCGCCATATTCGGCATCTCTGTCACGACTGCAATGCAGGTGCTTTCACAGTAAACTTTTTAACCAGAAGCGCATAATATATAATGGTGATATTATATATATTAACCGGCGCAATCTCGAGCTGGTAAAAAGCGTATCAGGCATCATGCTGGTCTTTTACGTGTTCGTATCGATCCTGGTACTGGAGCTCGGGGCCCGGAGCATGATCGATGCGGCGACCGTCGGGGCCGTCCAGACCACCCTCGACATGCCCACGATGCTTGCGCTGGTCGTGTATGCCGGCCTCACTATCCGGCTCGAACTGTTTAAGCCGAAGTATAACCTGAAAAGGAACCAGCGGCCGCTGATCGATGGGGCCCTGATCGTTACAAGCGTCGCTGTCATTGCCCTGATGATCATGTTAAAATATGGATAATAATAACGGCCCCGCATCAGGACTCATAGGTTTTTCGGACAAAAAGTGATGAACCCCATTTTACAACTAAATAGAAATAACTGCATAGTATGCCGATTTAAACTTCCATGATTCGCCTAACGAGACAATAGTTCGTAACCAGCATAAAAGTGTTAAGTATCATCAGATTAAATACCGGGTATTCCAATATTTCTCTTTAAAAAGTTAGTGTACCTAGTTATTACCAATCTTAAAGTGTCCGAGGGATTTGTTAGATCCGGCGAGAAATAAATAGTTAATCTCTTTTCATTACTTTTATCGTTTAGTGCGAATCTTCTTACAAAATTAACTCTTAAAACAAAAATATTTCCAAAATCTAAGAACACTGGTTCGGTCTCAAAATTGTTTCCTTCTACATTTGATAATGGTAGTAAATGATATCGATGTTGCTCATATCCCTGTAATCTCTCAATAAATGAATCCTCGTCCAAATCATCTTTTAAATGATTATAATAGTAGTTATCCCGCTTTATACGTAAAAGCGTATATAGGGGTACTAACGGGCATAGAAGTATATATTTTACTTTACCATCGTTGTCAAGATCGCAAGAATTTGTTAATACCATTGAATAATCTATCCGGCCAACTTTTGCTTCTATCGAAGCTAAATCGACAGTCTGATCATTATTAACTCTATAATTTCCTGTCGGTTGGAATAAATACGGGCAATTTTTAAGGATATCGCCCTGACTTATCGGCTCATCAGCGGTGATAAGTGTATAAACTCCATCATGTACTAATTTGGTCACAATACCCCCACCCTTAGAAATTAGTCCAAATCAATTGTGGAATAAAAATCTTCATCAGAACCAATTTCAACATTAACATCTTTGACATCTTTCAGAATATCTGATAGACTAACGTCAATGTCTTTTACTTTCTTTTTCTTAGATGTTTTATGCGGGGTTTGTGGCTCCATTTTATGCTCAGCCATTAGCTTTTCGATGATTTCTTGAGAAGTCAGATTTATTTCTCTTTGAGATAATAGCAATTCTGCTCCTGCAATTATCTGGAATAAATCGCTTTATATAATACATTCTCTCGGGGACAGGGCATCAGTAGTAGTTTTATGGGTACCTACACTTGATCTGTTGATCGATTTTTTTCGTAATAATTGCCCTTCCGGCATTAATCAACCCTATCCTGATATTTGTAACATTAATGTAATCGCTTATACCATAATAGTTTTTATGGTAAAACTAAAGATACTTTCTGTATGGCTTTTCAAGTCAATTATTGATATAGATTTGCAATGGCTATCATTTTACAATAAGATTAATTTAAATGGTTAGAGATTAAGTAATAATGATACAAGAACTAAATCTTCAAATAACAAACGGTAAACTATGCTGCCCTGAAGAAACTGAAATATTATTTGAAGATAACCTCTGCTATATCGACCGACATATAGATTATGCTAAAACCGTGAGTAATATAATTTTAAAAAATAATAACATTAGTATAAAGTGTTTAATTATAGGCGACGATGATAAAGAAAAAGCAATGTGGACGCTTGGATTTCTAAATGGAATCGCCTATAATTTATCATACCAAAAGTATGGCTCAATTCATAGGTGGAAAAAATTTTTTATTATGGAAAAAGACATTGCCATTATTCTCCCTGAAGAGATTATGAAATTAAAAAACAGGGCACGTAAACAACATCATTTGTACTTCCTTGATGATATCGGATTTGCATATGACGATTCTGAATGGATGTTAAATGCAGATAAAATAATGGACCAAATATTCGATCCAAAGGATAACTATAATAATTGTATTGCGGCAACAATGAGATCAAGCAAATGGATGGGTTGTGAAGCAATTAGACATTTTAATTTCCCCCAGTGTCCGCCCTGAATCGGTATAACTGATATAAGCATGGGCGTTTTTGTTTTTTATGGTGCAATGGGCAGACCAGTCGATAGTGGTGTACGTCCCTCCTGTCAGAACGATTCGTGTGATTATTACTTGAAGTCTGAAGGGAGTCATGTTGTCAAGAAAGGGTTTAGCAAAGCGGGGCATCAGATGTACCTATGTCGGCATTGTGGGCGGCAGTTCAGTGAGACTGTTAATACTCCTATGTTTTGCCGGCGTATCAGTCGGGAAGAGGTTATTCGGATTGGTCGACTGTTGAATGAGCGTAATGGCATCCGGGCTATTGAGCGTATTACAGGTCATCATCGTGATACGGTGATGCGGATAGCTAAAGTTCTCGCCAGGCATGCGGAGTACTTGAGCACTCTCCTTGGTGATGAGTTGGACCCGGAGATTGATGTGCATGAAGTGGATGAGATGTGGACGTTCGTTCAAAAAAAGAAGAGCATAAACAAGTAGGGGATGAGGAATGGACTGGGGACGCGTGGATATATACGTGCGTGAGGCGGGAATCCTACTATTTCGTGGGTTTTAGCGTAGGCAAATGGACTCAGCAAACCTGCCGGGGAATGCTCACCCAGGTCAGCAACTCGGTCACGGAGGGCGTCTTCACCGTGTATTCGGATGGAAATGACGACTACTATTATACGCTCACCGATTACTTTCAGGAGGTCAGATATGGCCAAATGGTGAAGATCCGGGAGAAAGGAAGAGTCGTCGATAAAGAGATCCGTGTCCTGATCGGCGATATTGACCCTAAACAGGTGGAGACATATAACGTCGAGAACTTCAACAGCATACTCCGAGGCAGAGTGGGCAGACTGGTCCGAAAAACCAAGACCTTTTCAAAGATTCCGGAAATGTTGCACAATGCAGTGGCACTATTCCAGTTTTACTGGAACTTCATGGACCCACTGCCATGTAAGCAGACACCTGCCATGTTAGAAGAGATCACTACCGATGTATGGACGTGGGAGCAATTCATCAGCTATCACCATGCCGACTAATCAAGGACACTGGGTAATTTCCGTGTTGAAAATCCCCGTTTCTTTATGGTAGATAACGAAACGGTAAAAAAGCAATATAAGTAATCAATTCTTTCACATAATAAAAAAGGATAATCGCCTAACAGCTCCGCCTCTGGACTCATAGGGATCGTCATCTCTATGTTTAACATAGATCAGGTTATTCTGTCATCATCGGCGGAGCTGCTCTGTGAAGTCTATAGCTGCCTGATATGGGTCTTTTGCGTTATATATGCTTCTTCCCACGATCACGAAGTCCGCGCCGGCCCTTACGGCCGCGGCGGCGTCTCCGCCCTGGGCGCCGACGCCCGGCGATATGATCTTCAGGTCCCCGGCCCTTTTGCGGATCAGCGAGAGACGCTCCGGCCGGGTAGCCGGGGCGATGATACCTGAAGCTCCTGCCGATTTCGCCAGGTCGACCAGCTCCATCGCGTGCGGCTGGAGAAAGTCCAGCGCGCCCGGATGGCTCATTTCCGTCACCACGTAGACCTCTTTACCATATCCTCGTGCGACCGCCACGCAGGCCTCGACGCTGTCCCGCCCGGTAAATCCCTGGCAGATAACGGCGTCCGCGCCGGCCTTAAAGGTCTCCTCGCAGATCAGCCGGCTGGTATTCGGGATGTCGGCCACCTTGAAGTCGGCGATCACGTTCGTGTGCTTCTTGATCTCGCCGATAATGCCGAGGCCACAGGATAATACCAGCGGGTAGTTCACCTTGACCGCGTCGACGATATCGCCAAGCGACAGTACGATATGCAGTGCCTCTTTCCGGTCGGTGACATCCAGCGCCAGGATAAGCCTTGATTTAGGAGTGATCGCCATAGGTAGTCACGGATTAATATGCATGATATCACTTAATGATTATGGATACGACCTGTGCGGTCCGAACGCTCCTGCGCTGCCAAAATCGGCCCTGTCGAGCCTGATGGAGCCGAACTGCATGACGCTGAACCGTTCTGCCTTCGTGAACACATCGATCGTGCCCGAGCCGAAATCGATGGAATCGACGATGCCCAGCGCCAGCAGCTTTCCGCTATCGCTCAGCAGGCCGGTCAATGCGCCGCAGAAGTCAGACGGCCGGAACTCGTAGATAGTGCCTGCTTGCATGTGCCTGGCGATCCTGCCAGGGTCTTCCAGCGGCCCGGTAGAGACGATCAGCGCTTCATCGTCCAGCGACTCCGCGTGGACGATCCCGGGATCGACCGCCTGTAGCCGTGCCAGATCAGCCGCAACGCCGTTATTCAGCAGCGATCGCTCGACATAAACCTCGTCCAGCCGGCAATGCCTGACTGAAGCCCCTTTGAAATGCGCGCGATAGGCCGATCCCCGGATCTCCGCCCGCTGTGTCCTGCTCCGGGACGTTACCAGCGGGTGCGGCCGGAACATAGCGACTTCGCTGCCTGCGTGTGCAAACGCATACAGGTAATTAAGCTCGTCGGCAGTTTGAAGGCCGATAACGAGGTCGGCCCTGATCGCGTTGATCTTTTCCGTCTTCAGCGTCCTTCCGATCGGCCCGGTCGCCAGGCCGGTCGTATTCACCAGGATGCTTCTCTTTTTACACGATTGTACTAACCGCGTTACCCCGGCGATCACCTGTAAAAAATGCCCGGACGGCGAGGTCGATCCGCAGAAGTAGCCATCGATGGCCTCGTACTGGCCTTCCGCCCGCTTTCCCAGCCAGACCGCGGAAGGCGGGCCGATATCGTTCTGGCCGATATCGGCGTCGAGGACGTAAGCGTCCATATGGTCGGCCAGGTTTTTAATTAGCGTGGACTTGCCTGTGTCCATCTGGCCGACCACGATAATGCGGTCATGTACCGATACCAGGTCCAGCAACCGGTCCAGGAACCCGTCACCCGGCATGGTCCTCAGGCTTTTACCGAGGGCTCATTCATGTACACGATCTGCGGCTTGCCTTTGACCCCTGCCAGCTTCTGGGCCACGGCTATGGCATCGTAGAGCCCGCCCAGATCGTCGACCAGCCCCATCTCCTTCGCCCGGGTGCCCGTGTAGATACGCCCGTCGGCGACGCTCCTGACGTAGTCTTCGGACAGGTTGCGCCCGCGGGCCACCGAACGCACGAACCGGTTATAGCTCTCGTTGACGATGTCCTGGACGTAGTCTTTCTCATCGTCAGACAGGCCCCGCCAGTCGGACCCGAGGTCCTTGAAGTTGCCCGATTTAGCCACGTAGAAGTTAATGCCTTCGTCGTTATAGTATTTCGATCGGTTCTTGAACACCCAGATGACGCCGATGCTGCCGGTAAACGTGTCCGGGTATGCGACGACCCGGTCTGTGGCGGAGGAAACGAAGTACGCTGCCGAAGTGGCCATATCACCCATGGAAACGACCACCGGCTTCGATTTCCTCGTCTTATTGATCTGTAAGATGATCTCTTCCGCGGCCACCGGCGTCCCGCCGGGCGAGTTGATCCGGAGGACGACGGCTTTGACATCTTCATCATCAGTGGCTTTCCGCAGATACTTCACGATGTCGCTGGAACAGGCCACTTTCTCTTCATTAGTGCCTCGGTCGGCCACCATCTGACCCTGTATGTAGATGACCGCGATCTTATCCTTATGCAGCTTGAAAAAGTCGAGCGATACCGGGCTACTCAGGTCATGACCGGTCAAGGATAACACCAGTATTGTCCCGATGAGGCCGGCTATCAATAAGACGACAGCCGCCGCGACGAGAAGCCCGGGAAAGGCGAACCCGCCCATATTACGGTAAAAAGACAGTTTGCCGGAATCCAATGTTCCACCCCATGACAATAACTGGCCGTATAGCTATAAATTTAATATAAGTATAATGCGCTAAACCTGCATAACAGACGAATCATATAGTAATAGCCCGTGCGAGACAACGGTGATACTGATGTGCCGGTACGTATGATAGCCTGGCCCCCGTCGTACATATGCGCGAGTACGCCTGACCCCCTCTGAATGGGGTGGTATACATATCTCTCGTCATATCTCTTGTAAATCTACCTGTTTATGTCGCAAAATTGTTATTTTGCGACATATAGCTAATTAGCATAGATAACACCCGGACAAAAGATGGAGATGCATTTTCAAGGGCTGAATTATTACAGACAAATGTAAATAATTATAGAGATTTTTTATTTACCGATAAAATAACATATACAAAATTGTGTATATGAAAATTAACATATTGTCGTGAAATACTGTAGGTTAAATGTCTAACAAATATTATTATAATAATATCACTTATATTTTATATCTATACTATAGGAAATAATAAAAATACAATCATTATATACAATAAATTATCTATAATCATTTACTTTTTTATTTATTCATTATATAATAATCAACTTTTTTTTCAAAATGTGTAAATATGTCATCCTTGAAAATTCACCCATTTCTTTATCCCGGAGAGAAATGAAATATGCACATAGATGTAACTAAATATACTAAAATTAAATAGACTGGTTATTAACAGACTACTTATTATGATATCCTGAACATCATATACAGCCGGATTGGGCTCCAGCGGCATGGTGTAAAATCGTACCTTACCCCTGACCTTACGTGAAAAAGTATATGCTTTTATACCTTCAGCTTGATATGTATCATACTGTCCGTGACCTGCCATGACCGGAAACGCGCTCTTTAAACACACCCGTTATTTGATGGAGCTGAGGGAAGCGAACTTTTCCTCCGGGCTGCGGAACAAGGACTTTTCCGACGTCGACTTCAGCAGGGCCGATTTCCACGGCATGCAGCTGGTCAACGTCAACTTCGATAACTCGCGGCTGGACGGCCTGAACCTTTACGATTGCGAGCTGGTCAACTGCAGCTTCCGCAACTCTGACCTGACCCGGGTGATCATGAAGAAAGCGAAGCTCATGAACTGTCTCTTCGACGGCTCGAACTTCTCACAGTCAGACCTGGGCGAGACGGTCATCTACAAGGTCAGGATCGATAACTGTGACATGCACCTCTGCAAGCTGTCGAACTCGAAGATCATCGACTCGTTCATTACCAAAAGCAACTTCCTGGGCTGCGATGTTACCGGCGCGTTCTTCAGCGACGTGGAATTCTACACGACCAACCTGCAGAACATCACCGCGGAAAGGGCCGTTATGGTCAAGTGCAAACTGATGGACTCCCGCCTGGACCGGGCGACGTTCAAGCACGCTCTCATTTACGATACCGCCCTCGAAGGATGCAGTGCCGAAGGAATGGTCATGATGGATACGAAGACCGACCTCGACGTCGATGCGATCAAAGGCATCCGGGCGGTTGACGTTAAGAAAATATGACTCTTCATTTTCCGTATGATCTCGCAGAAATCCTGATACGGAGATTGTGCAGGGATCATAGAACGCCAGTACGATGATTCCAGCGTTTTTTTATCAGCCAGATAAGTGACGATAAAAGATTATTTTGTTATCACTTGTTCAGGGGCGACTTTTGTCTGATCTTTTTTTTGAGAGTATAGCCCGAGGATGAAAATGCCTATCGAGGTTATGGCCAGGATCGCGGCGGATATCGCGTAAGGCATGACGATGTTGACCACATAGGTATAGCCGGCCAGAGGCGGCCCGATGATCCGCCCGAAGTTGCCATAGGACGTCATGATGCCCATGATGATGCCCTGGTTGCGCTCGTCAGTCTTTTTGGAGATGATCGTGTTGAGGCCGGGAAACACCAGCCCGCTGCCGACGCTGACGACGCCGATGCTCGCGATGAGTAGCCCGAGGTCATGACCGACGATGGTGGTCACGGGACTATACTGTGTCACCAGCATCAGCGCCAGCCCGATAGCGGAGACGAGCAGGCCGCCGGTAATGACCTTATCCTCGCCGAACCGGTTGATCATGGGGCCGACCATCAGGCCCTGGCAAACCACCATGATCACGCCCATGAGCGCGAAAGCGATGCCTGTAACGATCGGCCCGGTCAGGGAAAGCGAAACCCCGAACAGGCGTACGGTCGTGGCGGCGTCTGTCAGGCTGAACATGTCCATGATATAATAGGAGAAGGTCCCTTCGAAGCCCGCGATAGCCAGGCTGATCACCAGGGTGGCGACCAGGTAAATGCCTACAGGGGTGCGGAGAGCGCCGAACATGTGCCGGAACGTGTCGACGACCATTTTTGCCACGAACACCGGCAACAGCACATCGTTTAAGCGGAGGCGCCTGTCAGTGGTGACCGACTCGGTGATGGTGATGTTTACCGCCAGCAATGTGACGAACGCGAGCCCCGCAGCAACGAAGAACGGGACGGACAGACCGAACGGCGACAGGATGCTGGAGATGAACGGGCCGGAGATCAGCCCGACGCCTGACGCGGCGCCCAGGGCGCCCATCATGCCGCCGCGTTCGTCCGGTTTCGTGATGTCGGCGATATATGCCATAGCAGCGGGCTGTATGCCGGCCGATAAAGCGCCCCCGATGATCTCGGCCACGAAGATCCAGAGGAGGTTGTTAGACAATCCGAGCATTAGAAATGCAAGGGTGAAACCGATCAGGCCGATCAGCACGACCGGCTTGCGGCCGATATTGTCGGAAATGCGCCCCCAGAACGGGCCGCAGAAGAACTGCAGGAAGGAGAACGTGGCCAGCAGCAGGCCAAGGACGAACGCGTCGGCACCGGCGTTCCTGGCATAGAAAGGGATGATGGGGATAATGATGCCAAAGCCGAGCGTGAAGATGAATATCGCGATAATCAAAACGATTTTCTGCGAGCGCTTAATCCCCATAATAGTCTCCAGTAACGTAATGACAGACTAAATACATTTCGAGACAAAAATAGTATCTGGTGAAAAATATATAATATTTGATGCAAAACCGGAAACCGGCCAGTCAGTCGTTTACGTAGTGTTCAGTGCCGGATTGTCCGAATAGTTACATAAATCGTAATTGTTCAGGTATCCTTTAACCGTCGTCACGCCCGTCGCGGGAATATCGTCCGTCGAATTACCTATCGAGGCTGCGACGAATGCTCCACCGCGGCCAGGCGCATTACTGATTCCCGCAACGATCGCGACGAAACGCGACGACCGCGACGTTTCTCGAATAATTTTTTAACAATCCGTTATCCTTTAACATTCGTCGCGCCCGTCGCGATTCGTCGCCGGACATCAGCAGATGCCCGCGTCGTC